>CALAYY010000079.1 GCA_937895465.1 uncultured Clostridia bacterium
TTCATAATAAGACTTGGCAAAGCTCACAAATAAAAGAGGCGTATTTGTCTAATGGTGATCTGTATTCTATCCATCAAATTCTAAAACAAAAAATGATAGACGAAATATACAAACGAAACGGTGTAAAACTGCTGCTTGATGTTCCGACTATAGGTTTTGCAAAACGTGCCGCACCTTATAAGCGGGGAGACTTGATTTTTAGGGACAAAGCGATAATCGAACCTTTGCTCAAAGAAAAAAAACTGCAGATTATTTTTGCAGGAAAATCGCATCCCAATGACTATACAGGAAAAAACATAATAAAAAATCTTTTTGATATGGCAAAACGGTATCCTGAATCGGTAGTATTTTTACAAAATTACGATATGCATATAGGGGCTATGATGACCAGAGGCTGTGATATTTGGCTCAATAATCCAATAAGACCGTTAGAAGCTTGCGGAACATCTGGAATGAAAGCAGCAATGAATGGCGTTTTAAATTTTGCGGTGCTTGACGGATGGTGGCCTGAAGGATGTGTTCACGGTGTCAACGGTTGGCAGATAGGTGATGGATATGAAGGCGCTGGCTGTGATGAGCATGACTCTAAGGCTTTGTATAAGTGTTTGACACAAGAAGTCTTACCCACATATCAAGACAAAATAAAATGGGCGGGCATGATGAGAGAGAGCATTGCCATGTCAGATGTCAAATTCTCAGCACAAAGAATGGTTAAGGAATATTACGAAAAAATATACAGTTATTAAGGACTAATTTATGAAACATAGCGGGATTTTATTACATATTTCAAGTTTGCCGTCTGCATACGGCATAGGGGATTTAGGTAAAGAGGCTTATAAGTTTGCTGATTTTTTAAAAGCTGGCAATCAAAAGCTTTGGCAAATACTGCCTCTTAATCCTGCCGGCGAAGATAACTCACCTTATCAGGCGTATTCGGCTTTTGCTGGCAATCCTTATTTTATTGATTTGGACGCATTATACCAACAGGGACTTATATCTGACAGATACAAAAAGTTAAGATGGGACAAAGGCAATGTCAATTATGAACTGGTATATAAAAACAAAGACAGTGTATTAAAAGAGATATCAAAGAACTTGGACAGAATTGATAAAGCAGACTTTAACAGCTTTTGTTTGGATAATCAATTTTGGCTTGAGGATTATGCATTATTTATGGGGTTGTATGAACATTTTGATAAAATATCTTGGAATAATTGGAATGAGGATATAATTGCAAGAACGCCTCAGGTTATGAAAATGTATCAAGAGAAATTAAGAACAGAGATAGTTTTTTGGAAGACAATACAGTATCTGTTCTGGTCACAATGGTTCAAACTCAAAAACTATGCCAACAGTCTGGGTATTGAGATAATAGGAGATTTGCCTATTTATATATCGTATCAAAGTGCCGATGTATGGGCAAGCAGCCAAAACTTTATGCTGGATGCTAAAAAAAGGCTTGCTTGTGTCGCTGGAGTACCCCCAGATATATATGCAGAAAAAGGTCAATTATGGGGTAATCCCGTATATGACTGGGAATATATGAAAAAAGACGGATTTTCATGGTGGCTTAATCGCCTTATCTTTTCGCAGAAGTGTTACGACCATATCCGTATTGACCATTTTATTGGGTTTGCCAATTATTATTCAATACCTGCAAATGCCGCTGATGCCGTTATGGGACAATGGAATAAGGCATACGGCAGAGAATTATTTGAAAAGTTTAAAGAAAAAGTCCCTAATGCCAAAATCTTAGCAGAGGATCTTGGAAACAAAACTAAGGAAGTCGAAAACTTGCTGGAGTTTACAGGCTATCCAGGAATGGTAATATTGCAAAACTGGTATGATTCACCTGATGTGGGCAAGTTTTTAAACAGCCTAAAACAAAGTAATATAGTAGTGTATACAGGAACTCACGATAACAATACCATAAAGGGTTGGTATAAGTCTATTTCAAAATCAGAAAAGAAAGCGTACAGAAAAATAACAGGATGCAAACTTGATGTAATCAAGGCTATGATAAATTTGGGTGTTAAGAGCAATGCAGACAAGTTTATTGTTCCGATACAAGACTATCTTGAACTTAGTGAAGCAGACAGAATGAATGTTCCTGGTACTAAAGGCAACTGGATTTGGCGTCTAAAAAACGATAAATATATAAAATCAAACAAAAGAATAGCCCGTTTGACACTGCAACAATAATCAATTATACAAAAACAAATTGATTTGAGTATTGACAGACGGTTTTTTTATAGTATAATTATTAGTAGTAAGAGGTGTTACTACTTAATATAAAATAAAATTGGGAGGAAATAATGAAGAAGAAATTTCTTGTTATGCTTGTAATAGTCTGTATGGCTATATCTGCAAGCGCACTTACGGCTTGTGAGAAAAAGCCTACAATAAAACTAGATCAGACAGCGGTAACATTAGCCATGAAAGAATCAGTTTCTTTAGTACCGACTGTTTCTGATAAAAATTTGGAAGTTACTTGGTCATCCAGTGATGAATCAGTAGCCAAAGTTAATAGCTATGGTGTTGTTATGGCAGAAAAACTAGGTGATGCTACAATAACCGCATCAGTAAAAGGAGCTAAAGCAACCTGTGCTGTTACTGTTGCACCTGTGGCTACTCTTAACGAGTCTAGCATTAAGCTGCTATCAGGTGAAGATGTTCCTCAAGAATACAATCAGGCAGAACTTGTGGCTACATTTAACCCTGTCTTAGGTGCAACAGAAAAGGCAATTTGGACTTCTAGTGACAAAGCAGTTGCAACAGTTGAAGACGGTATTGTAACAGCAGTTGCACCCGGAACAGCAACAATAAAAGTTAAGGCACCTAACGGAGCCGAAGCAACGGCAACTGTTACAGTAGAAGCTCTTAATCTTGACCCTGCGGTTGTAACATTTACAGTTACAATTCCAGAAGCTTTGCCTGATTATGTTAATGTATATATGATTGGCAATAACACAGGTGACTGGGCAATTTTAGGTGATGCTAATAAAATGACTAAGGATAGTACGGATAACAAAAAGTATTCTATAGAATTGACTATGGATTTTGTAGAGGATGAAGCATTATCTAGAAGCATGGCATACAAGTATGCTCTTGCAAGTGCCAACGGTCCTATTAACTGGTCGTTTGTAGAAAAAGATGCACAAGGTGCAGAGCTGAGCGATCGTACATTTTTTGTTAACGGCGGAGCTTCAAGTGCTCAAGACACTGTAGCTCGTTGGGCGGGAATACCCGGTGATCCTAGCTTAGCAGTAGAAGTAACTACAAATATGAAAATTATTCTTAATATACCTGAAGCTACAACTGAAGATATTTATGTAATCGGCAGTTTCCCTGCTCCTTATGCTAACTGGGGAAAGACTGAAGATATGAAAATGACTATGGTTATCGATACACAGTATTCATGGGAAGGCACATTTACAACAACCGCTACAGATGTGTCGTTCAAATTTAATAACGGCAGCTGGTATGACGAAGATACAAATCCTACCGGCAATGAAATAGTTTTACCTGAGACCATTGAAGGTGTAACTTTGGATGGTGGTAATATTAAGGTTGTGTTAGTTGACGGAGATTTGGTAATTACCGTTACTTCAACAGGCTGGAAATATTAACAAACAACTATAGTTTATTCGGGGGCAAAAGTGATAGGATTTTGTCCCTGAATAAAACTAATTTTGATTGGGGATATGATGAGAAAAAAAATCTTTTGTTTGGTACTAACGATTATTTTATCTATATCAATTTTTCAAAATGTCGGATTTTCTTTTGGTGAAAAAGAAGTAAAAGCGCAGACCGTAGATGTCGAACTTACCGTACATTACCATAGATATGCCCAAGATTATACGATATGGAATATGTGGTTATGGTCAGACGGCAATCCTGGTCAGGCGTATGATTTTGATAGGACAGATGATTACGGCGTATGCCTTACTGCTTCTATAACTGAAGGGGACTCGACCAAAAAAGGGATAGGTCTTATTGTTCGTACAGATACTTGGGCAAAAGATACGGCTAATGACAGATTTATTCCTTATGAAAAGATTGTTGACGGCAAAGTCGAAATTTGGCTATTGCAAGGTGATGCTAATATTTATTATAATAGAGACGATGTGGATATTTCGCCCAAGGTATTAAGTGCCGTATTCCAATCGCAAAATGAAATCTTTGTGACTGTAACTGCACCAATAACGCAAGAAAATCAAAACGACTTTGAAGTTTATGAGGAGTTAGAAAAAGTTGATATAGATTCTATATCAGCACGTATTGGAAAAAACACGATTACCATAAAATTACTAAATGCGGTAAATTATTCAAAAACTTACACTGTAAAATCAGTGTATTACAAAGATAAGGCAATAAGTATGGAAGAGATTTTTTCAAGTCAAGAATTTTCAAGTGTTTTTAGTTATTCGGGCGAACTAGGAGCTATCTACTCAAAAGACAATACCACATTCAAAATTTGGGCGCCCACTGCTAGCAGCATCAATCTCAATCTGTATTCTTCAGGCGACGGTAATACACTTATCCAAAGTCTTGCTATGTCAAAAGGAGAAAAAGGGCTTTGGAGCAAGACTGTTACAGGAAACCTTCACAAAACATATTACACCTATACAGTAACAGTTAACGCATTAGTTAATGAAGTGACCGACCCTTATGCAAAAGCTGCGGGGGTAAACGGAAACCGCGGCATGGTAATTGACCTTGCTGCCACCAATCCTCAAGGCTGGGAAAATCAAGAAAGACCTATCAATCAGAATGTGACGGATGCCATAATATATGAAGCTCATATAAGAGATCTCACTATTGACACCTCATCTGGCGTCTCGGAAAATCACAGAGGCAAATTTTTGGGACTTACCGAAAAAGGCACTGTTAACAGCCATGGTGATTTTACGGCGTTAAGCCATCTTATTGAAATGGGAATAACAGAACTTCATATTTTGCCGATGTTTGATTATGCAACCGTTGATGAAACAAGATTAGACCAACCTCAATTTAACTGGGGTTACGATCCACAAAATTATAATGTTCCCGAAGGCAGTTATTCTACCGATCCGTATAACGGCGAAGTGCGTATAAACGAGCTAAAGACTATGATTATGACTTTGCATAATAACGGTATTAGAGTGGTTATGGATGTTGTTTATAATCATACATCTCAATCAGCAGATTCTAACTTTAACAAAATAATGCCAGGATACTATTATCGTATGAAAGACGGTGAGTTTTCCAACGGCAGCGGATGCGGAAATGAAACAGCCAGTGAACGGGATATGTATCGAAAATTTATGATAGATTCTGTGGTGTACTGGGCAAGCGAATATAAGATTGATGGTTTCAGATTTGACCTTATGGGACTTCACGATATCGAAACTATGAATTTGATTAGGCAGCAGCTTGATGAAGTTGATCAAAATATCATTATATACGGTGAAGGTTGGACAGCGGGAGACAGCACACTTAGAGAATCAAAGCGTTCTATTCAAAAAAACGCAGCACAATTAGACAGAATATCAGTTTTTAATGATATCATACGAGACGGAATCAAGGGCAGTGTATTTTCTTCGACTGCGACTGGTTTTGTTTCAGGATCTTCTGGGATGGAAGAAAACATCAAGTTTGGAGCAGTAGGCGGAGTTAATCATTCTGAGGTTAATTATCCTTCTGATTGGTGGACATCTAGCCCTACCCAGTCAATTAATTATTCTTCTGCTCATGACAACAATACCTTGTATGACAAGCTAAAAATATCTGTACCTGATGCAACTCAAGAAGAATTGGTTAGTATGAACAATCTTGCCGCCGCAATAGTCTTAACTTCGCAAGGCGTTCCGTTTTTTCACGCTGGAGAAGAAATGTTAAGATCAAAACCTGACGGAAAAGGCGGATATGATGAAAATAGTTATAGTTCACCTGATTCAACCAATTCTATAAAATGGGATACAAAGACTGATAACAAATCCACTGTAGAGTATTATAAGGGACTTATTGCTTTAAGAAAGGCATTTGGACAATTTAGAATGGCTTCACCAACAGATGTCCTGTTTAATCTGCAATTTTTAACTTCTGCTAATAATGTAATAGCTTACAGGATAACAAAAGAAGCTGCTGACAAAAGCAAGCAAGTTGTATATGTTATCTATAATGCCAATTCCGACGATACAATAGTTAATCTTGACACAGGTACTTATGATGTATACGCAGAAGGAAATCAGGCATCTTCTATTACGTTAAGAAGTGTATCAGGCGGAGAGGTCAGTATTCAGGCTAGGAGTGCTATGGTGCTTGTAAGAAATATTCAGGCAAACTTGCCTCAAAAACACCAATTTAAAGCTTGGCAAATAGCCTTGATAGCCATAGGTTCATTTATGGGCTTGTGTTTGATTTCAGGAGCTATAGTTTTAATCGTTAAAAAAGATAAAATATTTACAAAAAAATAAAAAGGATGGGAGGAAAAAATGAAAAAATTATTAACAGTCTTGCTTTCTTTAGTTTTTTGCTTTGGCCTTATAATAGGCTGTACACCAGAAGACGGAAAGAATGTTGTAAACTTGAAGGTTTGGGGTTCACAAGATGATCAATTTATGTTGGGTGAGATGGTAGACTCATTTAAAAAAGCTTACCCTGAAAAGACTTATAAGATTACATTCGGTGTTGTTGGCGAGCCTGATTGTTATGCACGTGTAAACGAAGACGCAGCAGCCGCTGCCGATGTGTTTATGTTTGCTGACGATCAGATAATTAACATGACAAAATCCGGACTTTTATATGAAATAACCAGAAATACAGAGCAGATAAAGACCGCTAATTCAGCAGGTTCGGTAAGTGCCGCAACTATTGATGACAAACTTTATGCTTACCCTTGCACTGCAGATAACACCTATTTCCTGTATTATAACAAATCTATTGTTTCTGATGAACAGGCAAAGAAGATGGATGATATATTGGCGGCTTGTCAGACAGCAGATAAAAAGTTCTTTATGGACTTATCCAACGGATGGTATAATGCTTCATTTTTCTTGACGGCAGGATGCACTATCGATGTTGGCGAAGACGGAAAACAAATAGTTGATTTCAATAATGCTAACGGACTTAAAGCGGCTGTTGCTATGGAAGCTGTTGCGCAACATGCTACTTTTATGACAGGTGATGATACGGCAGTAAAAACAGGTCTAGCTAATAATTCTTTTGGTGCAGTAGTGTCAGGAAGCTGGATGGCAAATGATTTTAATACGGCTTGGAAAGAAAATATGGGCGTAGTAAAATTGCCTACGATTACATTAGACGGCAATCAAGTTCAGCTCAAGAGCTTTGGCGGAACAAAACTTTGCGGAGTCAATGCTTTGACTAAAGTGCCTGCTGATGCTATGAAGTTAGCAGAATGGTTGACCAATGAGCAAAATCAGGTCAAAAGATTTAAAGACAGAGGTATGGGACCTTCTAATATCGTTGCAGCTAATAATGATGATGTAAAAGCTAATTCGATTATCTCTGTAATTTCAGAACAATTCAAATACGCTGTTCCCCAAAGCAATGTTTTGGGAGGATTTTGGACACCTGCAGAAGCATTTGGAAATGCACTTGAAACTAAAGATTATGGCGGAAAGACCCTTCAGGAATTGTTAGATGAAATGGTAACTCAAATACAGGCGTAATTTAGTATTTATGACCTTGCATAATTAACTTTATGCAAGGTCAAATAATTTTAAGGGGTTGATATGATGATAAAATCACAGATTATTGAAACGCCAAAAAGAAAAACTGGTTCTTTTAATAATTTATTTAAAACCATAGGAAAAAGCTTGTCTTATGGAGATTGGGCAACCAAGCTTACATTTTTTATAATGGGTTTTGGATGCTTTTGTAAAAAGCAGTTTGCTAAAGGCATTTTATATTTTTTATCTCAGGTAGCATTTATATTTATATGCATATTTTTTATAAGTAAATTTTTACCCAATTTTGGAAGTTTGGGTACAGTTCCGATGAAAAAAGTTTGGGACGAAATAGAACAGGTTTATATTAACGTTCAAGTTGACAATTCTATGCTGATATTACTTTATAGTTTGATAAGCATACTTATTATATTAGTCTTTGCATTTTTATATCTCAGCTCATTAAAATCTGCATGGACAGCTCAAGAAAATATAAAAAACGGTATCAAAAATAAAACATTTTTACAGGATATCAAGGCTCTGTTAGATGAAAAATATCATACTACATTACTATCATTGCCTTCTATCGGAGTAATCATATTTACAGTTTTACCGCTTATTTATATGATTTTGATTGGCTTTACCAATTTTGACAGTGATCATCAACCGCCTGCTCATGTCTTTGACTGGGTAGGATTGGATAATTTTAAAACATTATTATCAGGCAGTGCGCCCATTTCAAAGACATTTGGAAAAGTTCTGTTATGGACGCTTGTATGGGCAGTTTTTGCAACCTTTTCTAATTATTTTTTAGGAATGTTCTTGGCAATGATTATCAACAAAAAGGGTATCAAACTGAAGAAGTTCTGGAGAACAATGTTCGTTATAACCATTGCTGTACCGCAATTTGTTTCTTTACTGACTATTAGCCGTATGCTTGCCGAAACAGGATTAATTAACACATGGCTGGAAGCACTTAATATTATTGAAAAGCCTTTACCGTTTTTGACTCAAGGCTGGCTTGCTAGAATAGTTATAATAATCGTCAATATATGGGTAGGTATTCCTTATACATTGCTCATAGTCACAGGAATATTAATGAATATTCCTCAGACGTTATATGACAGCGCAAGAATTGACGGAGCATCTGCATTTAAAATGTTTATTAAAATTACATTCCCTTATGTGTTTTTTGTAACGGCTCCATACCTTTTGACTCAGTTTATAGGCAATATCAATAACTTTAACGTAATTTTTTATATGACAGGCGGAGGTCCTGCTTCATTAAATTATTTCCAAGCAGGAGAAACCGATCTATTAATAACTTGGCTTTATGATCTGACAGTTACATTTAGTGATTATAATATAGCGTCAGTTATAGGCATAATGGTATTTGTAATCTGTGCAGGATTTTCACTAATTGCATACAACCTTACGGCTTCAGCCAAAAGAGAGGAGGATTACCAAGCATGATGAATATGAAAGTTAAGAACAGAATAAGCAATACGGTTATTTATATATTCTTGAGTATAATGGTAATTATCTGGCTTCTTCCAATAGCTTGGCTTGTACTGTGTTCTTTAAGAGAAGAAGCAGGGGCGGATCTATCCTACTTTATCCCAAAAACATGGTCATTTAAAAATTATATTGATCTGACTAAGACGGATACGTTCTTTTTTCCAAGATGGTTCGGCAATACATTGTTTGTAGCGGTGTTTAGCTGTATTTTATCCTCACTTTATGTGCTTATGGTGTCTTATACATTCTCAAGATTAAGATTCAAAATAAGACGCCCTCTGATGAATCTGGTGCTTATCTTAGGTATGTTTCCAGGCTTTATGAGCATGATAGCTGTTTATTATATCCTAAAAGCAGTCAATATGACCCAAAGCTTATTGGCATTAATACTTGTATATTCAAGCGGAGCAGGGCTTAGTTATTATGTTGCAAAAGGTTTTTTTGATACTATTCCAAAAAATATGGATGAGGCGGCAAGAATAGACGGAGCATCCCAAAACCAAGTTTTTTGGAAAATAGTATTGCCGTTATCCAAACCAATAATTTTATATACAATTTTGACATCGTTTATGGCACCTTGGATGGATTTTATTTTTGTAAGCGTAATTATGAAAGATAATTATCAAAATTATACTGTAGCACTCGGATTGTACCGAATGTTAGAGCGAGAGAATATGAACACCTATTTCACCAAATTCTGTGCAAGTTCGGTGTTGGTAGCAATCCCCATAACGGCACTCTTTATCTCAATGCAAAAATTCTATATAGAAGGCGTCACAGGAGGCTCAGTAAAAGGATGATAAAAAAGCAGGTTTTGCTGTTTTTGCTAATAATCGTAACGGCTTCTGTATCTGTCTTTGGATGTAAAGACAGTGATGATAACAAAAAGCCATCTATGATTATTAATATCAATGAGTTTGTGCATGAATCAAGCTTTGATGTTGCAGGCAAAAAAAGCGATGATTATGAATACTCAAATGAGCTTAATATTATTGATGATAATTACCGCAATTATTACGAAATATTTGTACGCAGTTTTAATGATTCTGATGATGACGGGATTGGAGACCTTAACGGTGTTACCCAAAAGCTTGATTATCTTGAAGAACTGGGTGTTACAGGAATTTGGCTTATGCCTATCAATCCGTCCAAAACCTATCACAAATACGATGTTGATGACTATTATGAAATAGACTCTTCATACGGAACTATGGACGACTTAGAAAACTTATTGGAAGAAGCGGAAAAGAGAGATATTAACATAATTATGGACTTAGTTATAAACCACTCTTCAACATCTAATTATTGGTTTTCGCAAGCCTATAATGCAGTTGTTAATGGGGATTTGGATAACAAATATATCGAATATTACAATATAAAAAAAGGTTCTTCAAGTACATACTATCGTATAGGCAGTACTGATTATTATTATGAAGCGTATTTTTGGGATCAGATGCCTGACCTTAATATGGACTGTGAGAGTTTGCGGGAAGAAATAAAAGACATTGCAAAGTTTTGGCTGGAAAAAGGGGTATCAGGTTTTAGAGTAGATGCTGCAATGCACATATACGGTCAAGCCAACGATGACAAGAATATAGAGTTTTGGACTTGGTTTGTGGATTATTGCAAAACGGTAAAAGAAGATGTTTTTGTAGTGGGAGAAATCTGGAGTAATTCTGAAAAGATATCTAAGTATTATCAAAGTGATATGAGCGTGTTTAATTATTATCTTGGCGGACCTAGTTTAGGTACAAGCGGAAGTTATATCCGTGCGGCGATAATAGAAAATGAAGCTAAAAGCATTGTAAAATCAATTACCGATTGGCAGAGAAAGTTAAAAGGTATCAATCAAGATGCAATAGACAGCAATTTCTTAACCAATCACGACAATGCGAGAAGTGCAGGGCAGTTAAGAAAAAACATATATGCAATAAAGTTTGCAGCGGCACTTTATCTAATGGCACCGGGGGCATCGTTTACATACTACGGCGAAGAAATTGGAATGATGGGCAGCGGTAAAGACGAAAATTTTCGTGCTCCTATGTATTGGTCATATAATGAAGAAAGCATTACAGATCCTCCGCCCAATATGGATGAAGTTAAACACTTTTTTCCAGCTGTTGATGTGCAAACTCAATATACCAATCTCATATACAGCACATATAAAAGAGCTTTTGGGCTTCGCAATGAAAATCCAGAAATAGCAAGGGGCAATACAGAACTTATCAATATCGGCGAGGATTTTGGAGCATATACTTCAACATATAACGACAGTACGGTAATAATTATTCATAACATAACGACCAAGCCTCAAACTGTAAAATTATCAAAAAGCAAGATAGGATACAGCGAAATACGCGGTTATCTTAATCCAACAGGTGAAAAGTTTTTTATTCAAGGTGAGGAATTTACTTTTCCTGCCTATGCTACATTGATTTTGAAATAAACTACTTTTCCTCTTTATCGGTGTTGGATGTGAGAAATGAACTAAGAGTATGTGAGAAACGAGACAATTTTGCATACCCGCTGGGCAAAAATAGAAGAAACGGTGCGTTATTAAGGTTTTTTGTGTTTACGTATTGAATTGTTGTTAATTGTCGTGTATAATAATACCTATAATTTATTATTAACTATATAAATCGTGGGATATTGAAAAGAAGTGTTCTTGTTATTTCAATATAATTAATATTATTTCATTTGGCAGATAAGAATTTGAGATAACACTCATACCATCAGCATGGCAACCCTGTAAATCAAATTGATAAAGCATTATATTTATATTGGGTAGTTTAGGAATAGACAGTCAAATGGCTGTGGAAGGATTATAAAATATTAAAGGCATATAAAGGTTGGAAATATTGGCGAAATATTTAAAAACACTAAATATTTCGCCAATATATCTTTTAACTATAACTATGAAGATAAACCTTAACGAAGGGTATTATTTTATGGATAATTTATCTCATATAGGTAAATTAACCAAACCGAATAATCCTAAGAATAAAGGAGATATCTATTGGCTAATGAAACAAAAAGATACAAAGTGGGATTTACCGACAGGTAATAATAATACTTTAAGATAAGGAGCAGGTGCGTGATGGAGTCACCGCCAGTAGCAAATGGATATTGAACAAGAGAGAACCGTTGAGCAGGCAACGAGCTTTGACGAAATAAGAGAAATTCGCAAAGGCTTTCGTACGGCAGCTCGGCAGAATAAAATTGATTTTACATCAGCACTTGCGGAGGCGAACAAAAAGCCTACGCATTTTGTGCTTGAACTTTTGCAGAATGCAGAGGACGCAAATGCGAGTGAAGTCGATATTTGCTTGTTTCAAGATAGGTTTGTTTTTTCGCATAACGGCAGCAAGAAATTCAGGTTGCGGGACATGCGAGGGATAACAGGTTTAGGGGACTCAGGAAAGGGCGAGGATGACAATTCAATCGGTCATTTTGGGATGGGCTTCAAGTCGGTTTTCGGCATTTGCACCACACCCGAGATTTACACAGAGTGCGACTTTGAACCAAGTCGTTTCATAGCGTTTAAGATTGAGGATTTGTTTGTGCCTCAGCGCATAGAAAAAGATGAGCGATACAAAAAAGGGACACATTTCGTTTTGCGTTTTGAGCATCCCGAAATGACAGCAGAGCAAACGCATAATTTACTTTTAAAGGAACTGACTACGCTTGACTCGGATTGCATTCTATTTTTACGAAAAATTAATAAAGTAACATGGAGCATTGACGGCACGAGCAAAAGCGGCGAGTTTTGCAAGGGCAAAAGCGACGAGAGATTAAACGACATAGCGGCATACCGCACTATATATAGCTGTGGTTCAGTAGAATCACAATACTTATTTTTTGAGCGTAGTTTTGAGTTTGACGACAAAACTTTTTACACTTCTATTGCATACAGGGTCGAAAAGGACAAGGCGGACAAAAGGTTTTTAGCACTAGAAAAGGCAGACACGAAGTTATTTGTTTTCTTTCAATGCGAGGGGGAAAGTACTTACTTAAAGTTTAAGATTAACGCACCATTCATGACGACGAGCAACCGTGATGCAATAATCGAAAAAGAAAAATACAGGTCTTACAACAATAGAGTTTTAGAGGAAATAATCGGACTTTACGCAGACAGTTTGCCGTGCATAAAAGAACACGGATATTTTAACACAGCGTTTCTTGGTTTGTTGCCGATATACTCGCAATTGCAACTGCAAAGCGGTAAATTTGCTCGACCGTTTTATTTGAAAACGATTGAGACATTAAAGACGGGCGAGTACCTACCGACAGAGGGTGGCAGTCACGCAAAGGCAAGTCAAGCATTGTTAGTTGGTAGCAAAGATTTAGTGCAACTATTAGACGAGAGCGATGCAGCACAAATTTTCTCGGGCAGAGGAAAATGGCTTGACAGCACGATAACGAGCAACGGAGCAACAGCTTCGCTTCACGCAGTTATTAGGGGTTTAGAAGTTCCCGACATAGACGCAAGTTATTTCATAAGAACAGTTCCCGACAAGTTTATTGCAAGCAAGCCCGACGAATGGCTTATTAAGTTTTATAAGGCGATGACGAACATCGCAATGGTACGAAATTACTTAAATAAAAAATTTATTCGGTTAGAAAACGACCAAATGGTTGCACCCTTCATGGGCGATATACCGAACGCATTCTTGCCACGAGAGGGAATGAAATCGACGACAAAATCGATAAAGGCGGTTTTTTGCAAGGACGAGAATGCACGGGCATTTTTTGAATATATCAAAATTGGTGCCGCAGACATTGTCGATGACATACGAGATTTTGTGGGTGAGTTGAGTAAGTGCAAAGACGAAGCGGATTACTTGCTCGTAATGGAACTCATAGCCGATGCTTACAACGACAAAGACACGACGGATGACAAGCGGCGCAGGATAGCTGCAATATTGCAAGACGAGTTTTGCATTTTGTGTGACGACGAGAGCAAAGAAAAGCAAGAACGACACAAACCAGCCGATGCCTTTTAT
>CALAYY010000080.1 GCA_937895465.1 uncultured Clostridia bacterium
GAAAGCATAGGAAAAGGCAGATTCGGAAACTTTCTTGAAAATGTAGTTGATTGGGGACTGTCGAGAGAAAGATATTGGGGAACTCCGCTGCCTATCTGGGTATGTCAAGACTGCGGACATCTTCATACAATAGGAAGTAAACAAGAGTTAAAAGACTTGGGCGGACTAAAAGAGGATATTGAGCTTCATAAGCCGTATATAGATAATGTAACCTTAAAATGTGATAAGTGTAAGGGCGTAATGAAAAGAACGCCTGAGGTCATAGACTGTTGGTATGATTCTGGCTCAATGCCTTTTGCTCAATATCATTATCCTTTTGAAAACAAAGAATTATTTGAAACCCGTTTTCCTGCGGATTTTATATCCGAAGCCGTTGACCAAACACGTGGTTGGTTTTATACATTGCTTGCTATTTCTACATTATTATTTGACCAGCCTTCATACAAAAACTGTCTGGTCTTAGGACATGTCTGCGATGAAAAAGGCGAAAAAATGTCTAAGCACAAGGGCAATGTAATTGACCCTTGGGAGGTACTTGATGATCAAGGTGCTGATGCGGTAAGATGGTATTTTTATACGGCTTCTGCACCGTGGCTGCCTAGCAGGTTTTACAAAAAAGCGGTAAGCGAAACACAGCGGAAGTTTTTGGGAACGCTTTGGAACACCTATTCTTTTTATGTCTTGTATGCAGAAATTGACCAGTATGACCCTACCAAATATAACCTAAAAAACTGCAAATTATCCTTGATGGATAGATGGCTTATTTCTGAACTTAATTCTTTGATTAAGTTTGTGGATAAGTCCTTAAATGAATATAACATCATAGACAGCGCTAGAAAAATCCAAAGGTTTACAGATAATCTGTCCAATTGGTATATCAGAAGAACAAGAGAGAGATTTTGGGGTTCTGATATGTCAGACGATAAGATTGCGGCATATACCACGCTTTATCATACCTTATATACTTTGATAAAATTAATTGCGCCTTATGTACCTTTTATATCCGAAACCATTTATCAGAACATTGTAAGAAAAGTTGATAAGTCTGCACCTATATCAGTTCATCTTTGCGATTATCCAGCTTCAGACCAAAAACTTATCGACAAAGAGCTTGACGACGGAATGCAGACAGTTATAGATGCGGCTGTGTTAGGGCGTGCTTTGAGAAATTCTGTCAACATCAAAAACCGTCAGCCTCTTCAAAAGATGTTTATTGCTCTTGCTAAGAATGATGTTTTGGAAAAAGAATTACTGGATGTTTTAAAGGATGAACTTAATATCAAAGAAGTTGAAGTAATTAAGACAACAGCCGGCTTTGTAGAATATTCTCTAAAACCTCAGCTAAAAACGCTAGGTCCAAAATACGGCAAAAACTTAGCAATAGTAAGAGAAGTTTTGCAGTCAAGCACACAAGAGATTATAAATACTGTTAAAGACGGCAAAATTTATAAGACAGCATATAAAGATGTTGAAATTGAACTTGCTGAGAGTGACTTATTGATAAGTGTCAACAGTAAAGAAGGCTATAACGCTGAAAGCGGAGACGGTATTACAGTAATTATTGATACCAAGCTTACGCCCGAATTAATTTTAGAGGGCTATGAGAGAGAGATAGTCAGCAAAATTCAGACTATGAGAAAAGAAGCAGGATTTTCTGTTACTGACCATATAACATTGGGATATCAGACGGATTCAAAAGACCTAAATCAAGTTTTTAAAAAGTCTACCGATAATATCAAAAAAGAGGTTTTGGCGGACGGATTAGTAAACACGCTAGCAGGTTATACTAAAGACTGGGACATCAACGGCGAAAAAGTTGTTTTGAGTGTGCAGAAGATTTGATATGAAAGTTGCCGAACATTGGAAGGATTATGAAATAATAGCCACAGGCGACGGTCAAAAGCTTGAAAGGTGGGGCAATGTGGTACTGTTACGCCCCGACCCTCAGATTATTTGGCGTTCGGACATGGATATGGAAAATTATTCAAAGCTTAACGCTGTCTATAAAAGATATTCTGACGGCGGCGGTAAGTGGCTAACCAAAAAAAACTTCCCTGATAACTGGACTATTAGATACAAAAACCATACCTTTATGATTAAACCTACAGGATTTAAGCATACTGGGCTGTTTCCAGAGCAAGCGGTTAATTGGGACATGATGGAGCGGCTAATAAAAAATTCAGGCAATGTCAGCGTTCTCAATCTATTTGCTTATACGGGTGCTGCTAGTGTGGTATGTGCTAAGGCAGGTGCATCAGTTACTCATGTGGATGCTGCCAAAGGCATGGTAGAGCGTGCAAAAGAAAATGCACGCCTTAACAATATAGATAATATAAGATATATTATAGATGACTGCCTTAAGTTTGTAACAAGAGAGAAAAAGAGAGGGAATTATTATGACGCCATAATAATGGATCCGCCGTCATATGGCAGAGGTCCTAACGGCGAAATGTGGAAGCTGGAAGATAATATATTTGAACTTGCCAAGTCTTGTGCTGAGCTTTTGTCTCCGACACCGCTTTTCTATCTTATCAACAGCTATACAACAGGGCTACAGCCGTCTGTTATGGGCAATATTCTAAAACTGGTTACAAAAAAGTTCTTAGGACATATAGAAGCATACGAAGTTGTGCTTCCCACAAAAGAAGGGATAGTATTGCCTTGCGGTGCAAGTGCGGTATTTATCGGAGA
>CALAYY010000081.1 GCA_937895465.1 uncultured Clostridia bacterium
CATCAAAATGTCTCCAAACATCATTAAACCCTATACATACTGATACGTAGTCCGGTTTTATATCCAAAACATCCGTTTGCCAACGCGCTAATAAGTCCCTAGAGGTATTGCCTGAAATACCGATATTGACGATATGATAGAGATTTTCAGGATATGCCACGTTGAGAAAAGTATCTATCTGACGCACATAACCATTGCCTACACCTTCCCACAAGCCTTCACCTATAGGTCTTTTTCTGCCTGCATCAGTAACCGAATCTCCCGTAAACAAAATAGTCTGATTGCTTTTAAATAACATAATCTTTACCCCATTTTCATTAGTAGAAAATATATTATACCACTTAATAATCAAAAGTAATAATATTATAAGCACATATCTTAATGCGTTAAGAATTATTTCATTAGTTAGTTATTGTTAGAAAAACCTCAAAGACCATTCTTTATCTTTAATCATATTATGTTATGAGCACTAATCTAATAAAGGAGCACTAATATGAATTATAAAGATAAAAGTTTTGATGAAAACTCTTGTTATGAAACACAAGATACTTGCTGCTGCCCTTGTCATTCGCTATGTAGATGCTGCATAGGACCGAAAGGTGAGCAGGGTCCCCCTGGTCCTCCTGGTAAAGACGGTAAACAAGGTCCTCCCGGCCCTCCTGGTGAAAACGGCGAGCAAGGTCCTCCCGGCCCTTCTGGGGAACAGGGTGAACAAGGCCCTCCCGGCCCTCCTGGTGAAAACGGCGAACAAGGTCCTCCTGGCCCTCCTGGTGAAAACGGCGAGCAAGGTCCTCCTGGCCCTCCCGGACAATGTCCTTGTCCTTCAACGGGAGAACTAGTAATGAATGGGGACATGGAAGACTTTACGGATGATCTTCCAGACAAATGGACATCTATTACCCCTTCAGCTATTTCACAAGAAGATGCTCAAGGCAGAGTTCATTCGGGCGACTCTTCAGTTAATATCAAAGACGGAGGGGTTTTGACTCAAGTGATTACAGAAATTAATCCTGAATGCTTTTATGAATTTTCATTCTTCGCTCGTGGCGAAGGCGAGCAAGTCGGTCTTACTGCTACTATAAACTTTCTCACCCCTGAAGGCGATGTCTTAGGCGGAATTATCACAATACGTCAGCAAGATATTCCTACAGATAACCGCAATTTTGCCTATTACAAGATTGTTACTGCCCAAGCCCCCGAAGATGCTACAGGCGCAAGAATTGATTTTGTTGTAACTGCTAATGGACAACAGTCTTTAGACCTTGATGATGTTTCTTTTGCAGCACAATAAAATGTTATCTTAACTTCAATTAATAATATGCCCTTAACATTAGTTAGGGGCATATAGTTTTTAATAAATTACATCAGGTTTTTCTCATTAAGAGTTACAAAGCTTGCTGCTAATAAGTCAGGAATATGACGATGATCTTTTCTAAATGCAATCATTGCGATATAAACAATAGGCAATAATATTGCCAAGCCATACAAAATTATCACATACCAGGATTCAAAGCCGTTATAAATGCCGCTAATTACAGCCATATGCCCCAATTGCCAAGGCAAAAACTTAAAAATGTTTCTGATTAAACTTCCCATTATAGGATTGTTAAGATAAATTACCTTTAATTTTACTTTTTTCTTTCCAAATGTTGCTGATGCTTTTCCTGCTTCCATAATAGTAAAAAAGACGGTAATAGGCAGCACTGTAGTAAGAAAAGCAATCCATTGAGATTGAATTTGAGTAAATTCTGGTATTCCCTTAAAAAACCAAAAATACACAGCCATTGCTAAACCAAATAATTCAGCTAAGTACACAATAATGTACAAGTAATCAATAAGCAATGCTTTTATTCTAAGACCTAGATTTGCATTTTTCATTATAATCCTTTTCAATTGTTATGTACAAACATCAACATTTCCAATCGATTTTAGCGGGATTTGGTTCGTTTTCAACAGCAATAGCTTTTAGTGCTTCCAGCATCCGTCCGCACTCCTCTCCAGCATATTGCTCTAATTGTTCCCATGGAGCATTGATTCCAAATTCGTCATAAGCAACCGCCAAAGCTCCATAAAGCGCAAGTCCAATACAATGCCTTGGGGAGTGAATAGTTGAAGCAGATTGACCGATTGCTCTGGCGGCGGCTTGAGCTACAGGGTTATTTTCTGCTTCACGGGCTGCAGCATGGCATTCAAGAATAAGCGGTTTTGCTTGGGGTAACTTAATCTCACCCAATAACCACATACGTGCAGCATTTATAGCGTTTTTTGGGCGAAGGTCATTATTATAAAATTTATTCCATAGCGGCAATATAATTTGTTCAGCATAATCAACTACCCAATTAATAAGCGTTACTTTGCTCTGCGTTTCAATTAATTTTACAAGCGGCTGTATATAAGGTGCATACCAGTCACTCAGCATTTTTCTTGGTTTAGGCATAGTATTCTCCTGTTTGGAAAAATTAGCATTTATTAAAATGTTTGATAATTTTTCCATTACCAATTATTATAACTATATTATAATGGCAGACATAAATTATAGCAATGCTAAAAAATTGATAGCAATAAGAATATCCTATGGTATTTTCTAAACCTTTAAAAAGCCACGAAAACCCCTGACACTATAATAAGAATCAGCTCCGTTATGGTAAATAAAAACTGAGTTATATCGGCGATCGCCAAAAAGCGCTCCGCCCAGCTTTCTTATATTATCAGGCGTTTTGAGCCAGCTTGATATCTTGGTATCAAAGCTGCCTAGCTGTTGGAGAAATCTATATTGTTCTTCTGTCAAAATCTCAATACCCATTTCAAACGCCATATCCATAGCACTGTTATGCGGTTTGTTTTGCTTTCTCTTATCAAGCGCTTCACGGTCATAACAAATATTTCTGCGGTCTTTTGGGGTTTCTACAGAACAGTCAAAAAAGATATATTGGTTGTTTTTTTGGTCAAAAGAGACAACATCGGGCTCTCCGCCTGTTAACTCCATCTGATTGAGCGACCATAACTTTTCCATATCAGCTTCCAGCTTTAACAGCACTTGTTTCCATTCAAGTCCTTTATGGCGGTGCATATTCTTCTCAAAGCGATTTTCTAATACAGCAAGAAGTTCTTTTTGCCGCTCTATTGAAAGTTCTTTTTTCTTATTATTAAACATAGCATCTTTTCCTTTATTATTTAATTTGGTCATTACTCCTATATATTATCATAATAAAGAAAAACTCTTTGTGCGTTTATTCCAATGAACTTATATTGTCAGCAACAAAAAAACACAAGGCCCCTTATTGGTCTATAGCCTTGTGTTTTTATTAATTATTATATCTTACATTTTTAGCGTCTTTCTACAAAACCTTTTTCAGGAGACCATTCACACGAGCCTTTAATATGATACCCACAATTACAGCAATCATCTCCGTCTCCAAGAGTTTTTGTCCGTTCAAATCCATTGCCCATTAAATTGCTTAACATATAGTCCATTCTGCAGATGCCTGGCAGCAGACCATCAGCATCAAAAGCATGTGCCAATTTTTTCAACCCGCATTCTGTAATGTCAAGTTCAAATGTGTTATCACTTATTTCACGATACGTAATATGCCAGTCATATAGATGAAGTTTGTTTTGCATTTGACGTTTAATATGCTTAGGTGCTTTTTTGCGAAAACTGTTGATATACGCTTTGCCTAAGAAGTTCAATAAAAACTTTGGCATAATCCTGACCACTTTTTCATTCATCAGCCAAATATTTTCCCATGCTTGCTGCTGTTTAAGTCCCATTTCAATAAAAGTTTTATACCAAGCAATATATGCAGGTCCAAACTTATAGTTAGATGAGAAAATACTTTTGCCTATTTTTGGTGTAAGAGGCAGGATTGCTTTTAGCTTTTCTTTAGAGCTTTTTTTAAAACTGCTCCAAAATTCTTTACCGTGTTTCTGTATCAAAGCTTTGCGGCTTCGTAGCATTGTCAATGAAAATATCAGCTTTTCCATAAGCCTATCTCTTTTTTATACGCTTAATCAGCTTTACAATTTCATACCAAAATACTGCAACAGCGGCTATACCAACTGATGTAAAAAATTGTCCTATTGAGAGCGGCGCAAGCTTAAGAAAGCCTGAAAGCGGTGTGTAAAGCATTAGTATAATCATAAGTATTGTTACGATATTAACCGCCCACATAACCCGATCTTTAAAAAGTTGGGCAACTGATCTAAGCACAAAATCATGCTCCGAACTGTTAACCTGAACTAAAAATAAATTGGAAAACATTATTACAGTCAATCCCATTGCTCGTGCAATGGATGCATTATCGGGATTGTTGTTAAGTATAGCAAGATAGATTCCAAAAGACCCAGCAAATATTGCCAACCCTTGAATAATACTTTTTAATAAAACTCCCAAGTTCAAAAGCTTTTCTTTGGGACTTCTTGGCTTTCTTGACATAATGTTTGTTTCAGCAGGCTGGCGTTCTAAGACAATAGAGCAAGTCGGATCAATCAACAGCTCAAGTAAAACGATATGCAGGGGCAAAAACATCAATGAAGCCGGTACAATCCCTAGCATTGGGGCAAGCAATGAAATTAATGCAATAGGAATATGAATACTAAATACATACCCTACGGCTTTTTGAATGTTGTCAAAAATTCTTCTGCCGTCTTTTACTGTTTCAACAATGGTAGTAAAATTGTCATCAAGCAAAATTAGATCAGCTGCCTCTCTGGAAACCTCACTTCCTCGCTTACCCATTGCTATACCGATATCGGCATATTTTAGGGCGGGTGCATCATTAACGCCGTCGCCTGTCATAGCAACGATTTCGCCGTTTTCTTTAAATGCCTTTACAATGCGCATCTTGTGTTCAGGAATAACACGAGAAAAAATGGACACTTCTTTAACTGCTTCTCTAAGTTCTTCGTCTGACATTTTGTCGAGCATATCGCCTGTAATAATATTATCACTGTGTTCCATTCCTATTTTTTGAGCAATTGAAGAGGCTGTGATTCCATTGTCACCAGTTATCATCACGACTCTTATACCTGCTTTACGGCATATTTCAATGTCTGACTTAACGCTCTCTCTAGGCGGATCTGCAAGCCCAATAAGTCCGCAAAGAGTCAGACTGCATTCAGTTATATTAGAAGGAACATCATCCGCAGAGTCCAAAACGGCAGTTGCAACAGCTATTACACGCAAGCCCTCTTTTGACATCTCAATAATCTTATGCTCTGCAATTTCTCTTTGCTTTTGTGTTAGATTGCATATAGTCAAGATATTTTCAGGTGAACCTTTGGCGGCTATTATAACTTTTCCGTCTTTTTTCCAAACATGCCCCATCATCTTTAATTCATTAGTAAAGGCATATTCACTAATCAGCTCGCCATTAAATAGATGTTCTTTTGATATCCCATGACTCTCACAATAAGCAAGCATTGCTTTTTCCATAGGGTCATAGGCGTCTGTTTCACAGCCTAATCCCATTGTTTCAATAAGGTTATGTTCATCACCGTCTGGTGCCCAAGTTTTTTGAACTGTCATCTTGTTCATTGTGATTGTGCCTGTTTTGTCCACGCATAGCACCGATATAGAGCCAAGGGTTTCAACAGACGGCAGTTTGCGAACAAGAGATTTTTTCTTGGCAAGCCGCCATGCACCCATAGAAAGAAATACTGTCAAAATTACAGGAAATTCTTCAGGAATCATTGCCATGGCAAGCGTGATGCCTGATAGAACGCTTTCAATTAAACGGTCTTTAATCGAGTGATCGGCAATATTAAAGAAGGTTACAATTCCTACCAAAATAAATAATATACCTGCAATTGCCGCACTGGTTTTTACCAACTTTCCGGTCTGCTTTTGCAGAGGAGTTGCCTCATCAGGCGCCGCTGCTACATTTAGACCAATTTTGCCGTATTCGGTTTTTGCGCCGATTTTATCAACCAAAACAGTTGCCGTTCCTTGCGTAACAAGAGTGCCGGCATAGCAATAGTCCTTGCGCCAATAATCGTCAGAAGATACTGCATTTTCTTGAGTAATTTTCCAGACACCTTCTGCTTCACCTGTAAGAGAAGATTCGTCCACACAAAGATCATTGCATCTGACTATAACGCCGTCAGCAGGAATTTTCACCCCTTCATGTATCAGCATCAAATCCCCCGGTACAAGGTCGATACTTGCAATCGGTGTTTCTATACCGTCTCTAATTACAGTAACATGAGGCGCAGACAAATCCTTAAGTGCTTTAAGTGTTTTATCGGTTTTCCATTCTTGAATAACATCAATGCTTATAATGCCGATAACAAAAATAAGCATTATAGCACCGTCTCTGGGCTCACCCAGTATAAAATAAATAATTGCAGCTATTATAAGCAAAAGAAACATCGGCTCAGCAATAATATGAAGAATCTTTATCAAAAAGCTTTCTTTTTTTTGCGATGTTAATTCATTCTTGCCGTATTGCTGCTGCAGTAGCTTAGCTTGGGCAGAAGATAATCCTGCCGTATTGTACTTGTTGCCTGACATAAAAGAATCCTCCGTTTTGGAAAGTAGCGTTTGATTTCTCTTATGGTACTCCATACAAGGTCATCCCTTTAGGTATAAAAAAAGCATACCTATGGAACATACTACTGTCCCACAGATATGCACAAATTGCAAATCTGCTGCCGCTATCTAGGCGACCCAGCCCCACAAACCTAAAATATTAGGTTCATCGCCTGCTCAGATTGTACTGTTGATCTCGCATCCTTTTTAGAATGTAATGCAGTGCAAAGAGATTATTATATATTATATGCCTTACACCCTATCTCTGTCAACATTTTTTAAACACAATTTATCGGATAGTCTTTTAATGATTATTCTTCTTTTTGCGCATTTTAAACAAAAAAACCAAAATGAATTTTTATTCAATTAGATATTTATAAACAAAATCATCCATAAAAAAGCCGTTTCCAATATCATTCTTTTCTTCTCTGATTTTAATAAAACCCAATTTCTCATATACAAGAACGGCTTTATTATGTTTATTGACATTTAACACAATAGTATTAAGCCCTGCTTCTTTTGTTTTTTTGATAACAAAGTGTAGCATATCTTTTGAAATACCTTTTCCACGCTCCTCTTTTTGAAGATAAAATTTGCTCAAATACATCTCATCTTTTCTTGGATAAAAAGCAATAAAACCTATATTATTATTCTTATCACTTACAAAATAATATTGATAACCCTGCTTGATTTGCTCAGTAATTGCAGCAGCTGATTGGAACTTGTCAATCATATAATCATTTTGCGTTGCTCCCAAAATCAGATCATAATGCTCTTTGACTATTTTTGATGCTAAGCAAGATAATTCTTTTATTGCATGTGTATCATTAACTTTTACTTTTATATAATTCAATCTTTAAAATCCCTCTTTAATGTTTTCTTTATTAAACACAGTTTGGCTGTCTTTTATTAAGGCTTTTCTTAGCGGTTTTTTATATTAATTGTGTTTCCAAGCTGTTCAATGTAAGCATTCTTTTATAAGAAATTTCTATACCGATTGAGCCCAACAAAGCAGTAATCAAAATTGCAAGCACTGCTACTGTCAAAATAATATTCCCAGCTAAGATACCCGCTGCCAAGGGCAGTCCGCCGATTGCCGCCTGCACGGTCGCTTTGGGCAAATAGGCAATGGCACAAAAAACTCTTTCTTTAAAGTTCAGTTTGCTTTTTATTAGGCAAACAAATACGCCGCAAACACGAATTGCAAGGGCAATAAATATTAGTGCTATTGCTGCAAAACCTGTAAGAACCGCATAGCGCATATCTACCGTTGCCCCAACCAACACAAAGAGCATAAGTTCAGCTCCTACCCAGACTTTTGAGAATTTGGCTGAAAGCCGCTTTGCCAAAACATCATTTTTCTTAAGGATTGTGCCGCTAAAAGCCATAACAGCCAATAATCCAGATATAGGCATATAAGCCTTAACGGCCGTTTCAAAAAAAACAAGCAAGAATGAAACACTTAATAAAATCATAGTCTTTACAGTATCTCGCATGTGAATTTTTTGAAACAGCTTTACAAGCGCAAGTCCTATCAAAATGCCCGCCAATAAGCCTGTAATTATAGCAAGCGGGATTTTGATAATACTGACATAATCAAAACTGTTACCGCTATGCATGCCCATAAATGATGTGAACAAAACTATTACAAAAACGTCATCTACTGATGCACCTGCCATAATAAGCTGCGGAATACTCTTAGCTTTTCCATAGCCACTTTCCATTAATTTTAGCATTTTTGGAACTATTATTGCAGGAGAAACGGCACCTAATACCGTTCCCAAAATAGCAGCTTCAAGGTATGAAATAGAAAAAAACATCGGCGCAAATATTGTTGTTGCAGCTATTTCAAAAGCCGCCGGAATAAAGCACATAAGGATAGCCGGACGCCCAACTTTTTTTAGGTCATTTATATCCAGCGCAAGCCCTGCCCTTGTAAGTATAATAATTAGGGCAATTTCTCTCAAATCGGCAGAAATATTTAATAATTTGGGCGATATTAGATTTAATGCATAAGGGCCTAACACTATGCCCGTAAGAAGCATACCCACAAGACCAGGTATCTTTAGTTTTTGCATGGTTTTGCTCAAAACAAGACCGCAAAGCACCATCAAAGCAAGACTAAAAAGCATATATACTTTCCTTTAAAATAAAAAAACTGACA
>CALAYY010000082.1 GCA_937895465.1 uncultured Clostridia bacterium
CTTTGAAATAGAAGGCGAAACTATGACCATTAATCAAGAGCAATTCCTTATTGATGTGGAGACCTATGGGCTGTTTACTTATGAAGAATTTGCCCAATTATTTCCTGTTCCTGAAACAGTATTTGAAGCATTTGGCGGACAATATCTGAAGGTTTCTATAGGCAAAGGCTTGATTGATTATGAAACCTTAGGCGAATTAATTGCAAGGTATGCTGATTTTTTTGGGTAAACACTTATAGGAATTTTTCGGGTATTACAAGAGGGGGCGGTCGCCTCCTCTTAAATTTTGGCTAATATAAAATAAAAACGCCTTAATATTATTAAAGATAAACATATGCCAAGGAAATCGAGAAAAATCCAAAACGGAAGATATTATCATGTTTCACTATCATTAATCCCCCAAAGTTTCTTCTGTCATAACCTATATATATTCAATATCATAAAGACTGTCAATATGTCAATTTTTCGTTTTTAATAAAAAAAGGACAAGGTTTATTAGCACCTCGTCCCTGTAGTTAAATTATTATCTTGTTGTAAGTGTCCTTTACTTAACATCTCTATGTCGAATATCATGTTCCATTGACACTTTAATATGTTTTTGCAACTATATGTTTTCAGCCACGTGCTTGGCTTCAAGCTCCTTTTTTCTTACTTCTTCAAAGCTAATCTTATCCAAAAGCAAATCGGTGTTAACATCCTTTTCTATCCTGCCAGTCACAAAGCCTGCAACTATTCCGTCGCTGACGTTGATGAGTGTCCTGCCCATATCTATAATAAAGTCCACGGAAATAAGTATTGCGACTAACTCTATAGGCAATCCCATTAGCCCAAGCACCATAAGCGTAACATTAGTAGCACCACCGCCTATGCCCGCAGTTCCTATCGATGCGATTACCGCATACAGAACGAGCGGTATTAAAAACGAAGCCGACCAAACATTCCAGCCTTGAACAAGTCCCACAAGCAACGCAACCGTAACAGGATAGATACCTGCACATGCATTTTGACCTATGCAAGTTCCAAACGAACCTGCAAGATTGGCGTTTGCCTCACTTACTCCTAACTTACGCTGAGCCTCTATCGTAAGAGGAAGAGTTGCCGCGCTGCTTCTCGATGTAAACGCAAACAGCAATGCTGCTCCGGTTTTCTTTAAGTACCTTATTGGATTCACGCCGAAAATCCACATTATAGCTAGATGGATTAGAAACACAATAGCCATTGCTACGAATGAAGCTGTTATTATCAAGCCGAGCTGAAGAACAAACTGCCAGTTGCCGTTAGCAGTTCTAACGGCGATAATGCCGAGTATACCGTAAGGAGTAAAGCTTATGACATAGTCCACTATCTTCATAACAAACTCATAAGCCGTTTCCAAAAAAGTCTTAAATCCCTTTCCTATTGTCGGTCGCTCTTTGCTTATAGCAAGGTAGGCTATGCCCAATAAAACAGCTATAAAAACTATAGGCAATACAGAATTAGATGAAAGCGCTGCAAATAGATTGTTCGGTATAAGGCTTAAAATCGTAGATTGTACATCTTTAGGCTGTCTTGAGGACGGCGAATAATCTATTAAGTTGTTTGCCGAAAGCCCAAAAACTTTTACGACTCCTATCGTGACAACAGCCGAAATTGCCGTGGTAGCAAGGAGTATTCCTATAATAATACCAGCCTTTTTCAAGCCTTGATTGGGATTGTTGAGCTTTGTTATGGCGTTAATTATCGAAACTAGCACAAGAGGAATTACTACAAATTGAAGCGCTGAAATAAATCCAGCACCAATTATATTAACCCATTTGACTACTTCTGTCCCTACGCTGTTACCGCCAAATATGTATTGAACCAATATCCCGTAACTTATACCTAAGAAAAATGCTATTACCACCCTCATGGTAAAGCCCAATTTTGCTTTTTTCCCTAACAGATATATTAAGGTTATTAACCCTGCAAATATTAGCAACGCTAATAATGTCCAAATAATATTTTCCATAACTTCTCACCTCTTTTGTATTTTTAATAAATCTAATAACAGCGTTTTACCTATTAGTTTCCCTAAGACTTCTATATATTCATAATATATTCTTTATATCCTACTAAACATATATGATTAATAGACTATTGTATTAATAATATATAGTATATACATTTTGTTTGTCAAATGCTTTTAATTAGTTTTCAAAATTTATTTTAATTTTTAAGGTGATAATGGGATGTGTAACGGAAAATGTGTAAAAAGGGCACATTGAATTGTTCCAAAAAGTGTAAATGGATAGATTGAAATTAGCCATTCCAAATAACATAAACACTAAATAGGTATTTTACAATAGGATGTAAAGTAATTGAACGAAAAAAAGTAATTGCCTTAGTCTTTAACCAAAATTTGAATACTGTTGTGTAAGTTATTTATTTTGATTAGTTTTTATTTTTTTGATTATTAAAACTATTGCAATAACAAAAGGCGGAAATAATACAGGCAAGAATGTAATGATTACCCATATAATTAAATTTGCATCAAAAAGCCTATTGCTTGTCATTGAGAATAAAACTAATTCTGTTATTAGGTATAATGCATAATAAAAGTATATTAGCAAAATCCATACAAACTCAATTATTGTAATATTATTATATTTCTTTTTGTTTTGCGGAAGCAAGATGCTTCGCCGTTGCATTATTATTGATAACCAAAACAACGGCTTTAGTTTTTTTAGAGTAACTTTTTTAATGTCCTTATCTATAATATTTTGAATCATAATAATAAGGGAACATGCAAAATTAAAGAATCCTAAAAGTATTGCACTCGTAAACAAAACAATTAATTCTAAATAAAATTCCATATTTTTACCGCCTATATTATGACTTAAAATCCGAAAAGCAAACTGAAAATTTCCTCTGTAAGCTTTAATCTCATTCCTATTAAAACAGCTCTTGTGAATATTCTTCCTGTCAACTCCGTCATAATTATTCCGCAATCTGACGTCCCCTCGATCGTCAATCGACATCGACATGCTTTATTTTAATATATTTCTATATGATTTTTAAGGTGTATTTTGTTTTATTATGAAATATTGCAATTTTGTTTAAAAAGGCTGGAAAACCGCCGTAAGACGATATAGAAAGAGACCACAAAAGGGTTGTACTCATAAAAAGGAGTTATGACGCTGATATTATTATTTTTTTGTTTTGCTATATATACCGTCTCACTTTTTTCATATAGTTAATATATTCATCCCCAAATTTCTCTTTGCACCACCTTTCTTCGGAAAGAATAATCCAATGTGCTGATACCTGAAAAACGATTAATAACGCAAGCAATACGAACGACCGTGTAAGCAGCATGCAACCTAAGAAATAAATAAAATATGCTATATACATAGGATTGCGGGAAATACGGTAAAGCCCTTTGATGTTTATTCCATTCTCTGAAGGCTTGGCAAAATTTGAGACAGACACTATACAAAGCAGTACTCCAAAACCGTATATAACCAAACCCATATAAAACCAGACGGAATCAAATTTTATTTTCAGGAAACACAAATATAAAAATATGGCAATTGTTGCAATCTGATAAACCCAAAACGCTGCCTTTTCTTTTCCAAGCATCGGAGGGAAAAAAGCAGCCCGCTTTAACGCTTCTTTATTTAGCAGCCATAAAAGCCCGTATCTTATCAATATCAGCGGAATCAACAACAAAAATCCGTTCATTTTATCTCCGTATTGTCAAAATTTCACGTGAAAAAGGTGTATCGACAACCTATTCTTATATGGCAATAGAAGACGGGATGCTGTCAACCTTTTTGATTCCGCACTATCCTTTATCCCCAAAATTGACTTTGCTGTCATATCCTATAACAATACAATTATATTCGACATCATAAAGACTGTCAATATGTTATAATTTTATCTATAAAAAAAGGACGAGGTATATTACCACCTCGTCCCTATATAATCTTCTTATTTATCAATATATTTTCTTTTAAGAATATACTAAAAAACTATTTCAATACTCTTATTGCATCGGTTATGGTTTTTTCCATAGCTTCATTGCCGTATTTATCAACCTCTGATTTGCTCTTGTCTCCATGAGTTAGACATCCTGCTCCGCCTATACAGCCGTTAACGCAAGCCATACCTTCGATAAAGTTTTCTGCCAAGGCACCTTTTGAAGCCTTAATAAGTGCAAGCTTGCATGCTTCTATTCCGTCACAAGCAATGGGCTTGTATTCAAAGTCAGTAATATTCTGTTCTTTTAGTGCCTGCCTTACTGCGTCGCTAAGTCCTCCGCTTCTAGCAAAAATTCTGCCAAAATATGAAGCATTATCTAATACATCCTCTTGCATTGCAGTTATATCCAAAGATTTGCTGTCAATCAATGCCTGTAATTCTTCAAAAGTAATTACGCTGTCAACATACGGGCTTACCTCAGGTTTTTGAAATTCCATCTTTTTGGCGGTGCAAGGTCCGATAAACACTACCT
>CALAYY010000083.1 GCA_937895465.1 uncultured Clostridia bacterium
CCATCCCGGAGCAGCCTGCGATGAGCAGGAGCGGTGAAACCGTTAGATTTTTGATTAACTATTACGGAAGAGGAATAACCACAACCTTAAGGCTTGGAATAGGCTCGATGTTTGACACAATAATCATTGCCGCCCTGTCTGCCATGCTGCTTGCTTTGGCTATCGGTGAAATTAGAGAAAGAATGGTTACCGAAACAAGAGCAAGACATAAATACAGTTATGAAGCAGGCGAATTTTATGATTCCGACAAATATAGAGGCTATCATAATACCAATTCTAATGCAGACAACCATTATAACAATATGGCGGAGTCTGAACATCCTGAAGATTATAACGATTACTTCAGAGATGATTAATTGACTATATCCAAAATATTATATCCCCCCCTTCAAAAGCAGCTGTTATCAAAACAGCTGTTTTTGATTAATCAACATGATTATTCTTTTGGTTAACTGTAAAGTGTTTTTCTTTTTATGTTTGTTATGTTATTATATTTTTTAGAAAACCAATGGAGACAAGATTTGAAACCCACAGTTGCAATAGTAGGAAAACCAAATGTAGGCAAGTCTACATTTTTTAATAAAGTAAGCGGAAAGAGAATTTCTATTGTTCAAGATGTTCCAGGTGTAACTAGAGACAGGATTTTGGCTGACGCTGAATGGTGTGGTTATAATTTTAATTTGATAGATACAGGCGGTCTTGAGCCTGCATCTGAAGATCAAATGCATCAGCATATAAAACGCCAAGCAGAACTTGCAATAGCAACTGCCGATGTAATAATATTTTTTACCGATATAAAACAGGGTATAACGGCATCAGATTATGATATTGCTGAAATGCTGCGTACTGTTAATAAGCCGGTTGTTTTGGCCGTAAATAAGCTGGATGTATATAATCCTGAATTGCTTTATGAGTTTTATCAACTTGGTTTTTCTGAGCCTTTTGGAATAAGTGCAGAACAAAGTTTAGGTTTGGGCGATATACTTGATAAAATAGTAAGCTATTTTCCTAAAATTGAATCTGAAGATGATTACAAAGACTATATAAAAATCGCGGTAGTCGGAAAGCCTAATGCAGGAAAGTCATCTTTAGTCAACAGGATTTTGGGAGAAGAAAGAGTTATTGTAAGTGATATTGCTGGAACAACTAGAGATTCTATTGACACACCTGTGACAATAAATGGTGTAAATTATGTCATAATAGATACTGCTGGACTTAGAAGAAAGAGATCGGTAGATTCTTCAGTTGAGACTATAAGTGCTATTTTGGCAATGAAAGCCATAGAAAGAGCGGATGTGGTTCTTATAATGATGGATGCTTCAGAGAAAGAAATATCAGAACAGGATATAAGAATAGCGGGCTATGTTCATGAAGAGGCAAAGCCATCCTTAATAGTAATGAACAAATGGGATATCGTCGAAAAGGATTCATTCACAATAGAAAAATACAAAAAAGACCTTGACGAAAAGCTGAAATTTATGAGTTATTATCAGTCAATATTCTTATCGGCAAAAACAGGACTTCGCACTTCTAAGCTTTTGGAAGAAGTGAAAAAAGTGTATGATAATAGCCGCCGAAGAGTATCTACAGGTGTTTTAAACGAGATAATTAGCAGTGCTATAGCTGCTGTTGAGCCTCCTGTAAGTGCAGGCAGAAAGCTCAAAATCTTTTATGCTACCCAAACACAAATAGCACCGCCTGTTTTTGTCTTTTTTGTAAATGATTACAAATTAATGCACTTTTCTTATGAAAGATATCTTGAAAATTGCATAAGAAATGCATTGGATTATTCAGGAACACCTATAAAAATTCAACAGAAAAACAAAACTAAAGAGGTTTAAATTTATGTCAGCAGGCATGGAATTGTTTTTGAAGATAGCAATATTGGGTATTTGTTCTTATTTTTTAGGAGGAATACATTTTGCCACTATAATCTCAAAATTAAAAGGTGTAGATATCAAAAGTTTAGGTAGCGGTAATCCTGGCACAATGAATATGCTTAGAAATTTTGGTGTAAGCACAGCCGTGCTGACATTGATACTTGATGCATTAAAAGGTGCAATTCCGGCGATTGTTGGTTATTTTTTATTATACAACAACAGCATCTTGGGTAAAGTTTTACCGTCTGCTCCTATGTGGTTTGGTTATTATATGTCTCAAGGCACTAAAGCAGGATTTTATATAGGTGGGCTTAGTGTTATCATAGGGCATGTTTTTCCTGTTTTAAAGAGCTTTAGAGGCGGTAAAGGGGTTGCAAGCAGTGTAGGCATATTTTTGGTAGCCAATCCGATTATAACCCTCATATCGTTTTTAGCGGCGTTTTTATATCTTTTCTTTTTTAAGTACGGTTCAGTTGCATCATTTATTTTTTTGTTTGGGGTATCTGTGACTGAAATAGTTCTTGCCATATTGTTTAAAGACAGTATCTTAGATATAATTTTAATTTTAGGAATTTTATTACTCATCGTATGGGCACATAGGTCTAATATCGTCAGACTATTTCAG
>CALAYY010000084.1 GCA_937895465.1 uncultured Clostridia bacterium
GAGCCTTGAGCTCCCACTACCAAGCTACCGTCTGAAAGCACTGTAGGACGATGATGTATCATTCGTGGAAATAACAGTACAGGTTCGGACCATATTACATCGTCTATTTCTTCAGCATCAAAGTTACTGCTTTTGATAGCGTAAGTTCCTGCATTTGTGGTTTTGTAATCGAAATAAATGATCCACATTTGATCATCATATAAAAAAAACAAAGGAAGGACTGTATATTCAGATTGCAGAACTGGGTCTATTATCATATATGGATCAATCCATGTCTTTCCGCCGTCTTCGCTATAAACTATAACACAATAATTTTGAACACGGGGTTCGGTAGGTCCTCCCGTATACCATGCTGCTCAAATTCGTTTTTGTGTAACCAAAATATTGGGGCATCCTTGCCATTGCCTGTCTGATAAGTTATATGTTTCTTCTAAACCGTTGTAAATAGCTTTATTCAAATCATTATTTTGATCAACAATAGTTATATCTGTTGAAAAATCATTGCTTATATTAGTCTTGGCTTGGATATACATTCCCTTTACTCCAAACAATATTGAAAGCATTGCAAGTGTAAACACTATAATCATGTCTTTTGTTTTCTTATGAAACATTATTATCTCCTAAGATTCTTTGAATCAAATATTCAATAAACTCTTTACTTTTTACTGAGGTTGATATATCTGCTTTTAGTGTATAATTATCTGGGTCAATTGTTGTGAATCCTCTTTTTTCACCTTCTGTTTCAATTTTTATGTATTCTGTTTTATAGTCGCAAAACTTTTGTGTTAATTCCGATATTGTCAAAGCATCATGCATAAAAGGAGGTTTTTTATAATTTCTTTGTGCTACCCATAACTCTGTAATTTTATTTAATGTCATTACATATGGTTTTGAACTACTATTAAAATGATTTAATTCATCTTTTAATAAGTAAGTTTCTTTTGTAACATCATAAGTAATCATTTTAACAGGTACACAACAATTTAAAGCTTTTTGCGCACTTTCGGGGTCACATTTAATATTCCATTCAGCATCGTTTGATGAAAAACAACCTCCCATCATAACAATGGAGTTTAACTTTTTATAATCTTCTGGATATTTTGTTGCAAAAAGACCTAGATTGGTAAGAGGACCCAAACACACTAAAGTTATTTCTCCGGGATGTTTATTTACCAAATATCTATAGAAATCTATTGCATGCTGATCTGAGTATGTGTATTGCTCCATTTCTTGGCTATAATGAGCCAGATTAGGTCTGCCGTCTTTGTTAACAGTATCATACGACCAGAAAAATATAGGTTCGTTAAGCGGGAAATCCTCACCGGCATATACTTCAATATCATTTCTTTCAAAATCATTTAATAATGATTTTACTATTTGCGCTCTTTGATGACAATTTCTATATACTGTTGTTATTCCGAGTATATCTATTTCTTTTGTGTTTAATGCCAAACTAATTGCATAAGCGTCGTCTATATCATCGCCTATATCTGTGTCTATTATTATTTTTAACATGGTGCCTCTTATCTTTTTACTATATTTGTCGGTACTTGCTTGTAATATTGTGTATAGCCTGTTAATTTAATTTGCGGAGCTTGATATGAAGATAAGTTTTTTGGCCAAGCAAATGTTATCCCTAAACTTTGCTTATGCTTTTGAAAACATTTATTTTGATATTCAAGTAAATCCTCATAACCATAAATTTTGGCAGTAGCCAAAGTTGAATTATATTGTTCTAAAGCCTTTTGACTGTTTGAAGCAATGATTATTTGAGGTGTTTTATTTGCCCATAAGTTTATTAGATCGGCTTCTATTTCAACCATCTCGTTATAATCACGGTCATTAGGATCTAAAACAAATTTTAATCCACGCTTATCATAGGTGTAAGGCGTTAATGCAGCTTTGGAATTATACTGCAAATAATACTGATAAATATCCAATTCATCTCCTCGTATACTGGTCAATCTGACATACATGGGATTCCAAAGCAAACTCGTTGCCCTAAGTCCCAAAACAGTTTGCCTTCCGCTTTGAATATAATCCCACGCGTAATCAGTAAACTCTATTTGGCCATAATTATAAATATGATTTTTTGAGATGCCGTCAATTTCAATTTCTCTGCTTTCTCCTGGTCTTACAACATAATTGAAAGTTACGCCTTCTTGACCATAATACAACGAAACATGTCCTTGCTCTGAGAGCAACCAATCAAATATTTTTATCACTCTATCTATTCGTTTGCAATTTTTTGTTATCATTGTATATCTGTTGCCATATCCTGCCAGGTTTGTCAATAACGGTGCATCTCTGTCATCGTTAGTAATTACTATCGGTACATATTCAACATCTTTTTGGATATTAACGGTCTTAATATATGTAGCAAACTCTTGCGGCGAGCCTATGAATGCAAAAACATAACCATTTTGAATATACCCACCGATTGCAGCTGAGGTTGCGCTTAGATTCCCTTGTGTTATAAGTCCTTTATTATATAACTCATTTAAGAACAAGAGCATTTCCTTATACTCTTCTTGAGCAGGTTGATATGTTAAATTACCGTTAGAATCCTCAGCTTCAACACTAAAATATTCTGCAAGTTGAGTTATAGATAGACTGCCTTGTGAAGTAAAAGGCGCAAGCGCAACTGTTGGGTTGGTATAAGCGGGCAAATTATAATGGCTTTGCACCCATTGACACATTTCTATAAATCCCTGTTTTGTAGTGGTAGAAACATCTTGATCAAAATTAGGATTTTGTTGTTTCTTATAGTTTAAATAAGCTTCTAAATAGTCCTTTCTAACAATAATTGCACCATTAGATATAAGTTGATTCCCCATTTCTGAAAATTCATTAATATCACTGTCTTTATAGCCGTTTGCAGGCAAACTATACAGATTACCATCAGATGATTTGTAATAATCAAAGATGTTTTTTTCTATTCTGTCCAATATTGTAGGAGCTCATCTTTCTGCTAATCCATCAATCGGCCAACAATAATTTTCTTCTGCTAATTGTACTCTAATTGCGTAGTCGTTTATTGTTATAACATCTGGAAGCTTATTGTTAGCTAAATAAGTCCCCAATTTTGCTCCGTCATCAGTTACGGGTTTTATCCAATTAATTTTCACACCGGTTGTTTGATAGATTTTTTCTGTCATAGAATTGCTGATATAATAACTTGACGAATCTATATACCAATCAATTTCAACATCTTCATCATCTGGATCTATTTGAAGCCAACTATCAGTATCTTTATTCGCATATGGATAATCCGGATAGTCTTTTATGTTACCAGAACCATTAAAATTACATCCAAAGAATGAAAAACTAATAATTAGAATCAAAATTATTAAAGTTGACCTTTTCAATTTAAAACCTCCTTAGGTTTAACCTTTTATTGCACCGTCAAAATTCCCTTTTATATACATCTTTAATATTGAGGGATAAAAAATCGTAATGGGAATAATTGAAACAATAATAGCGGCAAATGATAGCGTTGTAGTTGTAATCTGTTCATACAATGCACCGTCTAGTCCTTCAGGGATACTGGCATCTTTTATAAGGCGCATAAGAAAATATTGAAGTGTTATAAGACTTTCGCTCTGAGTGTAGAGCATTGTAGCCATATATGCATTCCAATGCGATAAGGCATTCCACATTCCTACTGTAATCAGAATTGGAGTTGATAACGGCATGTATATTGACCACCAAATTATAAACTCATTAGCACCGTCTATTCTTGCAGATTCATGCATCTCATTGGAGATTCCTCTAAAAAACGATGATATTATTATCATGTTATATACTGAATACATTGTAGGAAAAATATAAACTAAAAATGAATCATAAAGCCCTATAATATTAATGAGTAAAAAGAAAGGGATTAATCCTCCGCTAAAAAACATTGTAAACAAGTTGAAAATTTGAAAGAACTTTTTAAACCTCAAATTAGGTCTGCCAAATGCATATGCTACTATGGATGTGTACAATATACTAACGGAAGTGCCTATAACCGTTCTTAATACTGTATTTTTAAATCCAGTCCAAAGTCTGTTATCTAAGAATACTACTTTATAATTAGCTAATGTAAACTTACGGGTAAAAAGCCAAGTCCCTCCGCTTAAAAAATCAACACCGTCATTAAAAGAATTAATGATTACATACCAAAGGGGATAAAATGTAACAAAAGCAAAAATAATAAGAAGCCCATAAATAATATAATCAAAATAATTCATCTTATTTAATTTATTTTTTAACTTTAATCTCATAAAAACAATCCCCTTCCGGCAAATTTCTTACATAAACTGTTGCTGATAATCAATAAAAGCACTGATATAACGGATTCAAATATTCCCATTGCAACGGCATAACTATATTTTCGCTGTGCAATACCTGTTTTATAAATATAAGTTGCCAGTACTTCGCTTTTAGAAATATTAAGACGGTTTTGTAAAGTGTAAAATTGTTCAAATGAGTTTCCTAACAACCTACTAATATTTAACAGTAGTAATACTAATATTGTCGGTATTATTGACGGTATAGTAATAAAAACAGCTTTTTGCAGCCTTGAAGCTCCATCTAAAGTTGCTGCTTCAAACATTGATTGCTCAATTGATGTTATGGCTGCAATATAAATTATTGATCCCCATCCAACACTTTTTATCAAAGAAAAAATAATTATTTCCGCCCAAAAATATTCTGCATTACCTAAATTCACAGGATTATTTGAAGAACTCAAACCTAAAAATGAAAGAACAGGATTAACTACTCCTGTTGTCATATCTGTTAACGCAATAATGATTCCTCCAAATACAATCCAGGAGATGAAATGAGGAAAAGATGTTACAAATTGGATAGATCTTTTAAATCCTTGATGTGTTACTTCATTAATCAAAAGGGCAAAAATAATTGGAGCTGGAAAATTAATTATTAACATCAACAAGTTCAAACCAATAGTATTAAAAAATACTCCCTTAAAATCAGGGTCAGTTAAAAAAAGCTTAAAGTTTTTAAAATCAACCCATTCAGAATTAAATAAAGAATTGATTATATTTAACTTTCTATCTCCGTCTTTAAAAGCAAGAAGAATTCCAGCCATAGGTGCATATGAAAAAATAATCAAAAATACAACACTTAACATAGCCATAAAAACTAGTTGAATTTCTGAGCTACCCCACTTTTTTCTATATGTGTCTTTTGGTATCATTTGTTCTCCTATATATTTCAACTTTATCTTGTTTTTATTATAAATTTAGATTATAATGCAGTCAATAGTATAAATCTATGTGTTTTTATGCTTTTCCGATATAGTGCTTTTAATATTTTTAATTATTATTTTTAAAAAGAGGAAAATATAATGTTAAATTTTAAATACATTACAACAAAAAAATATAAATCAGGTCGTGTCATTCCTCCACATGGGCATAATTTAT
>CALAYY010000085.1 GCA_937895465.1 uncultured Clostridia bacterium
TTTATTATCATCTGGACGGCTTTGAGGCTATGGGCGTAAAGTGCCGCACGGTTGAAGATAAGATTTTTTTAAATAGCTCAGGCGAAGTTGAAGGCGGGGATATTACTTTGCCTTACCCTTCGGTAGGTGCAACAGTTAACTTGATGATTGCCGCAGTACGTGCACGGGGAAAAACCGTAATAAAAAATGCCGCCAATGAGCCTAATGTGATTGATGCGGCTAATTTTTTGATTTCTGTGGGTGCAGATATAAGAGGCATTGGAACGCCCACTATAACCATCAACGGTGTGCCTAGGCTTATACAGACCGCACCTTATACAATTTCGCCTGACCATATAGAAGCTGGCACATTTTTGATATATTGCTGTATTTGCGGCGGCGACCTAACATTAAAAAACGCAAATGCAAACGACCTAACTAAGGTTATCGGTGTCTTAAAAGATATGGGCGCAAAGATAGAATGCCAAAATAATTCAATTAAAATATCAGTTGATAAAAGACTGTCAGCTGCTCATATAACCACAGGTCCGCACCCCGAATTTCCCACGGACTTACAACAGCTTATGCTCAGTCTTATGGCGGTTTCGGACGGAGTAAGCACAATAACAGAAACGGTCTTTGAAAACAGGTTCAGACAAACAGAAGAACTTAATCTAATGGGAGCTAAAATCAGTATTCAAGGCAATACCGCTGTAATAGAAGGAATGGAGAAGTTGACACCGTCAAAACTTGCGGCAAGCGACTTAAGGGGCGGTGCGGCTTTGGTGGGTGCTGCGCTAAAAGCGGACGGCATATCATTAATCAGCGGCGATAACTTAATAAGCCGAGGATATCAAGATATAGTGGGCAAGCTGTCGGCAATTAATGCTATTATAGATTATCATGGCTAAACTTTTAGCTTTGTAAAACTTCAATATTGTTATCTTTTTTGGATATTATAAGCTTTTTGGGCAGGCGTTGCTGCAATTCCTGTCTATGCGATATCAGCCCGATTACAAAATCCCCTTTTAGCTTATCCAAAGTATCCATTACGGTATCTATAAGGTCAGAATCTAATGTTCCAAAGCCTTCATCTATAAACAAAAATTCTACAGCGGCGGCTCCTGCACGGCGGGACAATGCACGTGAAATTGATATTGCAAGAGACAGAGAAACCAAAAACTTCTCTCCGCCTGAAACCGTGTTTACATTGCGGTATTGTCCGCTGTTGAGATAATCTTTGATAAAAAATCCGTTTCTATATTCTAACTCAAACTGTCCCATAGTCAGCATACTGAGATATTCGCTTGCTGTATAAGTAAATTCTTCTATATATTCTTCCGCCATAAACTCCATAAGCTTGTTGCCTTGTGTTAGCTTATGAAGTTCTATAATAAGGTCTAGCCTTTTTTTGATTTCTTTTAGTTCTTTGGTTTTTTGCTTGTATTTTATTAGATCATTTTCAAGCCTTTGTACTTCACCCTCCAAAGCACCTATCTGGCGTGAAATTTCTTCTGCGTTTTGGTTTTGGATTGTCAATTCCTCTTTTTTGGATTGGACTTGAATATTGGTCACTTCCTTGGAACTTAGCTTGGAGATTTCACGCATATAGCCGTCTAAAACAATCTGGGTCTTTTCCAAATTGTTTTTGGCATCATTTAGCTCTCTTTCAGCTTTTCGCTCAGCTTCTATTATGTTTTTTATTTCTGTATCTATTTTTCGATAAGCGGCATTTGACTGGTTTAATGCATTGTCTATACTGTCATATTCGCCCAAAATTTGTTTTAGCTCGTTTTTTAACTCGTTTATCTGCTCTGTTATAACCTTGCCTTCTTCTTCAACTTTTGATAAAGAAATCTTTATAATTTCTATTTTGGAGTTAAAGTCTTTTTGCTGATTAGTTGATTTGGTGTATTTACCTGTCAGGTCAAGTATTTCATCCTTTATAGTACAAAACTCATCTCTTTGGCTGATACAACCGTTATCCAAATTTAGTTTGTTAAGTTCAATTTGGATATTGTCAGCTTTTTGCTTGTTTTCATTTAGTTCTTTTTCAAGACTTAAGATTTTTTGGGCGTTAGAAGCAACACTTTGGGATATATCGTAAAATCCCTTTTCCAAAAAATCCATGCGCTTTTTCAGGTCATCAATGTTTTGAATATCCTGACTGTCTTTTTGTAACTTGCTGATTATATTATCACAGACAGGGCAATGCTCGCCGATTTTGACCTCGCTTTTTAAAAGAGAAGCGGCATTATGTCTTAAAACATGCTGATATTGTTGCTTGACCAAATTAAGGTCGCTTTCGCATTGTTGAAAAGTTTTTATTGATTCTGCTTGAACAGGTATAAGTGCGTTATATTCTAGCTGTTTTTGGTCAATAACTTGCTTAGTTTCCTTTAACTGCTTAGATAGATCTATATATTTATCAACCTTTTGTGAGAAGTTGTTATATTCTTGTATGACTTTTACATTTAGGCTGTCATCTTGTTCTAAAGCTATGCCTGTCTTTTGATATAATTCATTTAGAATCTTTTTTAATAGTATTTCTTGATTTTGCATCTCAGCTTTTACTTTCTCTAAGTCTTCACAATGACTTTTATATTCATTTTTTAACTTTTTATATTCATTGGCTTTTTGACTTCTGTTTTCTTCTAATTTAATGATTTTTTGTTGGGTATTAATATTTTTATTTAAAGAATCGATATATGACTTTAACTGCTCTTTTTGGTCTGTAAGCTCTTTTTGCTTTTGGGCGTTTTCAGCCGCCGCCTTATAATCAATATCTAATTTGATAATATTTTGTTTTAAAACAGGTATCAGTTCTTGTGCTTTTTTTATATCTGTCTTTAGCTTCAAATATTCTTGATAATCATTGTAGCCTTTTTCTATCTGGTTATATTCTTTTTGGAGAATGTGTATTTTTTCTCCGACTTGCTTTTGAGTGTCTTTGAAATTTCTTAATTCTTTCTTTTTGCTGTCTATAGTTTTTTGGTCAATATGCCCCAAAGAATCCAATACACTATTGATTATATCTTGTTGCTTTTCTAATTCACGCCTGTATAATAAAACCTTGCTATTTAGCTCATCACCGTATTTTTTTAACGAAAAAATATTGCCTATCATTTTTTTTCGTTCGGCATCTTTTTGTGAAACAAATTTGTCATACTCACCCTGAATCAAGACCACACACTTTGAAAAGTCATTGACATCCAGCTTAAGAAGTGAAGAAACATAATTATTGACATCTCTTTGTCCTGACGCCAAACTGATTTTTTGGTCAGTGATGTCAAAAATCTCGGCGTCAATTCTATTGGTTTTTAAGGGCTGCAGTTTTCTGATTATCTGATACAGCTTTTTACCTTCATAAGAAGTATTGAGCGAAAAAACAAAATCTATCTCCGCGCTTTTGTCCGTAAGGTTGACTATGTCGTATTTGTCATAATTAGAGTTTTCAGGTAAGTCTCCATATAAAGCAATTATAATGCTGTCAATTATAGCTGATTTTCCGCTGCCGCTGTTGCCGCATATACCAAATATACCTTCGCTCGAAAGGCTTTCAAAATCTATAAATTGTTCGGTAAGATAATTTTTGATTCCTTTTATCCGTAGGGAATAAGGTTTCATAGTCCGTTCTCCATTATTTCTAAAAACAGCTTAACAAGCTCTTCTTTGGGCTCATTTTGATATATGCTTTTATAGTATTCCGAAAAAATCTGCCTGTCTGTTTTTTGCTCTTTATCTTTTATCAAAACCCTTTGCGCTTTTGGTAATACTAGCTGAAGTCTCAAAAGATTGGGAAAAGCTTTTAACAACTTGTTATCGCTGTCCGTCAGACCTTTATCAATTTTTAGCTCCAATAAAGCCCACTTTTCGCTGTGCTCTTCTAACAGCTCCTGTGCCTGTATCACATTATCCGCCGCAAGTTTTATAAGCGGTCTATATCTTGTTAAGGGAACACGCCTAAAATCCTGAATTCCTTTAATATTGATATCGGCGACAATTATTGATTTCTCAATAGTCTCGTCAAAAGCATACGGCATAATTGAACCGCTGTAAAAAATATTATTGCTCTTAGAAATCGTCTGCGGTTTATGAATATGACCTAAAGCGGTATAATGCGCCTTAGGAAAGGCATCAATAGGAATAAGCCTGGCACCGCCTAGTTCTATTTCTCTTTCATCGCCTTCTTTTACACCGCCCACACAAAACAAATGGCTTATATTGATATTGACAGTATCATTTCTAAAGCCTGATGCGCCTTCGTATAACTTTCTCTTTACTCTATCTGTGTATGTGGTGTTTTCGTCAATGACCTCACCCATACGGGCATCTGACGGATAAGGCAAGATATTAATTACGGCTGTTTCATTATTAATTGCTGTTTTTACATAGCCTTTGCCTGCCGTTATATTTTTGGCAGAATAGGTAATTTCTTGTCCGCATGCTATGACTATGTTGCAATACATCGCCATATCTTTGGCGGCGGATAACCTCACGGGGTCGTCGTGATTGCCTGCTATTACTACAACAGTGCAAATTCTGCCCAGCTTTACCATACTTTCATAAAACAAGCTTTCTGCGGCGGCTGAAGGCAGCGCCGTATCAAAAATATCGCCTGCTACCAAAGCCAAGTCTACACGCTCCCGTGCAGCAATTTCGATTATTTCATCCATTACGGCATATTGCTCTTCAAGTCTGTCAACATTAAAAAGCTTTTTGCCCAAATGCAAATCAGCGGTATGAAGTATTTTCATATAATAAATATTAACACAAATTAGGTGTTTGAACAATACTATTGTTTTTGATTAACTTGACCTATAATTTTAGACCAAAAACAAGCATTTTCATATACATACTGTTTTTATATAGACTTGAACTTTATATAAAAAAATGCTATCATTTATTTCCACGATTCAATATGGGGTTAGGATAATAATGTTTGCAAGTTTTTCAAGTGAATATATATTGGATAGTTTTACAGGTCTTGATAACCTGTTTGTTTCTGAATACCTTCCGCAAGCCCCTGATATGTGTATCAAGGTTTATGTCTATGGATTGTTTTTGTGTTCTCACTCTCATACGCCTGATAATGACCTTGAGGCAATGGCTCGTGCGCTTTCTATGCAGCCATCTGAAATAGTTGACGCTTACACTTATTGGGCGGAACTTGGACTTGTAGCCATAATTCAGCACAGCCCCTTTTCAGTTAGATACTTGCCGCCCAAAAGCGCATTAAACTTAAAAAAATACAGCACAGCCAAATATTCCGAGTTTAATATGCAGATTGAGGCAATGTTTGACCGTGAGATTTTGCCCAATGAGTTTAATGAATATTATAATGCTATTGAAACTTACCATATAGAGCCTGAGGCTTTCTTGCTTATTACTAGGTACTGTATTGACCTAAAGGGCGCTAACATCAATTATAAGTATGTCTTGGCTGTTGCCAGAAACTGGGCTAATATGGGAGCAACCACTTGCGAGCGGGTTGAAGAAAAAATCCTTGAATATGACAAGGTTGCAGAAGAACTAATACAGGTAATGAAAGCACTAGGCAGCCGCAAAAAAGCGGATATTGATGAACGTGCAATGTATCTGAAGTGGAAAGAAGAATTTTTATTTGACCAAAACACTATTTTGGCGGTGGCAAATAGGGTCAAAAAAGGCGGTTTTTCCAAACTCAATAACGCCCTTACCAAATATTATGAAAACAAGATGATGACCATACAGGAAATTGAGGAATTTGAAAGCAACCGTGATAAGCTGTATGCTCTTGCCAAAAACATTAACCGCACAATAGGCGTTTATTATGAGCAATTGGACTATATAATTGAAACATATATCAATGACTGGCTAAGCAAAGGCTATGAAGAAGACGCACTTATAATGATAGCCGATGCATGCTTTAGAAAAAACATCCGCACACTTGAAGGCATGAACGGATTTGTCAGCAAGCTGTATAAACAAGGGCTTGTAAGCGCTAACAGTATTAATTCTCATGTGGAACGCCTAAGTGCTGCTGACAAAAAGATTGCTGAGATTTTTGAAGCTTTGGGTATAGAAAAAAATATTACAAGCTGGGACAGAGATAGTTACAGGACTTGGACTTATTCTTGGGGAATGAGTGATGAGTTGATTTTGTTTTGTGCCACTAAGTCAAAAGGTACTTCGTCCCCTATGGCATATATGAACAAAATTTTGTCATCATGGTATGACCAAAAAATTACTACCTTGGAACAGGCTAATTCTTATGCTTTTCCTGCCGCTAATATGCCTGCACAAGCCCCTAACGCAAGAATGCAAAACGAAAGAAAATATACTCAACAAGAACTCAATGCGCTTATTGACGATATCACTAAGGTAGAGTTTTAGTTATGATATTAAAAGAAATTTTGGAACAATGCCAAAATAGACGTGCTAAGGCTCAAATGCTTGCGGAATATAATTATAAGATAGCATTAGATAATGAAGAATTTTTTCAAGCAGAAAAAGCTTACAGAAATCTAAATTTTGAATACGGCAAAAATCCCAATGAACAAACATTGTCAAAAGTTAATGATATCAATAAGACCAGAAAACAGATTTTAGAAAAACTTGGCTTAAGAATAAGTCCGCAGTATCAATGCACCACTTGTCAGGATACTGGTTACAAAAATGGGAAGCTGTGCCTATGTATAAAACAAGAGGTCTCTAAGCGTATATCTGATATTTGCGCTATCCCTAAAAATATTAGATGTGATTTTGAACAGTGTGACTTGAGTGTTTTTTCTAATGAACTTCAGCGAAAAATCATGGAAAGCACTTATGAAAAAATGAAAGATTATTGCAAAAAGTTTCCTGATACTCCTATTAATTCTATAATTTTTTCAGGTTCCACTGGAACAGGCAAAACTTATCTAATAAGTGCTATGGCAAGCGAATTATCCATGTCTGGTTTTGATGTGTTTTTTACTACTGCTTTCGGACTCAATAATATATTTTTGAAAAGCCATACCGCCAAAATAGAAGAAAAGTCACAATATATTGAACCGCTGTTAAAATGTGATTTGCTTATAATTGATGACCTTGGCACCGAACCAATGTACCGCAATGTAAGTAATGAATATCTTTATACTATAATCAATGAGCGTAAAATCAACAAACAACATACGCTTATTTCCACTAATCTAAATCAGGATGAAATCCTAACCCGTTATGGAGAACGCATTTTTTCCAGACTTAACAATAAGGCTGATTCATTGTTTTTATCATTAGAGGGCAGTGATATAAGACTAAATAAGAAAAAATAAATTTATTAACGGCTTATGCTTTTGATGATATAAAAAGATTGTCTAAAATCTTTTACCCAAAAATTCCTAGCCTATAAAGTCAAAAAACCTTGATTTATACTTGCCAACATTTAGTTGATATATTATAATTTATAAGCATATAAAATATGCTGCTGTGGCTCAGTCGGTAGAGCGCGTCCTTGGTAAGGACGAGGTCATGGGTTCGATTCCCATCAGTAGCTCCAAAAATGGCAAAAAACCGCTCAAAATGGGCGGTTTTTCTCTATTTATACAATCTTCAAAAAATCATGATTTAAAAATCTTTCACTTTTTCTTTTAACAGAAATTGGTTTTTACTATATAAAAAATATACTTAATACTTAAATTCATTAAGATTTGTCAAGAATTTTTTAAAATAAAGTCTTCTACTTCTTTATAAGTATGTAAGGACGGTATTGCGCCTTTTTTGGTTACGGTCAACGCACCCATTGCATTGGCATATTTTACAGCTTGAATTAATGACTGGTTTTTCAATAATTGAACTGCCAAAGCTCCGTTAAAGCTGTCGCCTGCAGCCACTGTATCTATTGCTTTTACCTTATAACCGCTTACAGTAAAAACACCCTCAGAATTTGCTATTAGGCTACCTTTAGAGCCCAAAGTCACAACAACATTCTTAACGCCCTTTCTTAATAATTTTTTTGAAGCCGTTGTTATACCGTCTATATTATCTGTTTCAATCCCGCTAAGCAATGCAAGTTCAGTTTCATTAGGAGTAAGATAATCTATACTGGCTAAGATATCGTCCGGCAAAGTTGCGGCAGGAGCAGGATTGAGAATAATTGTTTTGTTTGCTCTTTTTGCTGCTTTTATTGCCTCAAAAGTAAAGTCCAGACGCATTTCAAGCTGAAAGATTATAATGGAGGCATCTTTAATTGCGTTTTCAAAGCTATTAATATCCTCTAAAGTATAAAAATGATTAGCACAAGGAATAACGCAAATGCGGTTTTGTCCTTGATTGTCTATTTGAATTTGAGCAACGCCTGTTATTGAATTGTCGGTAACTTTTATATTAGAAACATCTATTCCTTCATTTTGAAATAAGTCTAAAAACGCCTTGCCGTTAGCGTCATTTCCTACACAGCCTATCATGCCGACATCTCTCCCAAGACGCCTTACAGCCACACACTGATTGGCACCTTTGCCGCCCAAAAATGTTTTCATGTCCTTACCTATAACAGTTTCGCCTGCACATGGAAACTTATCCATTTCGGCAACCATGTCTACAACAAAAGCGCCGACAACCATAATCTTAGACATTTGTAACTCCTAAAAAACTATTTAGTTTTGATAAATTTTTGATATAATTTAATTATCTTTAGACAGCATATCCCCAAGTGCGCCGCCCGGATGAAATTTGTAAAAATCTTCTCTTTTGAATTCTTTTAGCTCGCTTAAAGTACAGGCTATTGCATCACCCAGAACAAGAGTCAATGTACTTGAAACTGTGGGAGCAAGATTTAGATGGTCTGCTTCAGCAAGCTTAGGTATAAGAATTAGCGCATCACATCCTTTAGCAAGTAAGCTGTCCCCGCCTGAAGTAAATGCAATTTTTTGGCATCCTATTCGTTTCAAAAAAGAAAGGCCGTCAGTAACTTCTTTGGTGATGCCGCTATTACTGATTAATATTGCGACATCATTTTTTTCAATCATGCCAAAATCGCCGTGAAAAGCTTCTGCACTATGTACAAAAACGCTGGGCGTTCCTGTTGAAGCAAAAGTAGCGGCAAGTTTTTTGCCTATATGACCGCTTTTGCCTATTCCCATAAAGATTAATTTGCCCTTGCAGTTTTTCATCAGATCAACGGCTTGATCATACTGACATTGTGTCTGCTCTAATAATTTTTCTATAGCATTCATTTCTGTTTTTATAACTTTTTTTAACAACTCTTTATACATAATATCCCTGAACTTTTTCTTTTGTTAAAACTTCAAAATAATTTATAAAACATTGGCAGTTGCATTCAAAATATAGTTATTAAGTCTGCATCCGCTGTCTTTTGGCTTATAACCTTCATGATAATCCAGAATCTCTTCTTCTAATTCATCTATCTTTTTAATATCACCTTGAATATATCCTTTCAATCTATCTGCACAGCTTATAACTCTTTGTTTTAGTCCGCCCAACCTTATGTCCTGAACATCAAATCCATGCGGCTTGTTAAATTTCATCCATTGCTTTTTAAAATCCTGATAAAATACTTCAAGTTTTTGTAACAACGGATAATATCTATCATCTAATAAACTTTGCAGCATCTCTTTGTTGTTTTCTTTATATGCTTTTCGAGTTAAAACACCCAATTCGGCTTTTAATTCCAAAACATCGCAAAGTGACTTTGCCGTTTTGAATAAGTAGTCAAATTTTTCGTTTTTTATATCTGCAAGCTTTTTTGAATAATCCTTATAAAGAGAGGATAAGCCTTTTTTTATTGTACTGTCCAGCAAGCCAATAAACGGATCGTTATATAAAAGATATTTGCACGGATTAATAAGGTCATCCGGATTATTTGATATCAAATTAGGTAAGTCAAGCGTCATAAAGTCTTTTAAACTTATTCCAATTAAGCTTTGGAATCTTTGATTAATTAATTTCATATCCTGATTTCCGTATGATTTTTCCGCAGTAAAAAACAGGGCAGGCAGCAATGAAAAAACAGGGCATTCTGCACCGTTATCTCCCCAAACAGTAACAATCACATCCTTTATCCCGTTTTCAAAACAGCTGTCTAAAGATGCTTGTGCGGTTTTTAGGCTTATTTGGTTGAAAGGGCAGAAGCCCATCCATGACAACACTCCGCCGGCAAATATAGTCTTATTATCAAATTTCAGATGCTTTTGAATCATTGTATCGTAGATTTCTTGGTCGGTGCGATAATATTGCCAGTATACCAAAGATATTTCAGGCGGAATCTTATCTCTTATTTCTTTTGGAACATCTCCTTCGTTATAATAACCGCCTGTAGCAAGCTTGAAGAACATATCACTCCACATCATAGGCTGATAGTCATATTTTTTTGCCAATTCTACAACATGTTCAAGATGTCTTTGCATAATCTTTGACCTGTTTTCATAACCATGACGGTCCAAAAACTTGCCCGAACCTATCATATGTGCTTCATCCATGCCTATATTGATTTTGCTGCTTCTAAAACACTTTCTCATAGCAGAAAAAATCTTTTCAATTAATTGATATGTTTTAGGGTCGTCAACCAGCAAAATATCTTGAGTGTCTATAAATTCTGAGTATGTACGCCATCTGGTAATTGCATTGAAATGCGCCAAAGTCTGAATGCACGGCACAACTTCAATCCCCAACATGTCGGCATAATCATCAATTTCTTTTAGCTCATTAACAGTATATCTTCCTCTGCCGTATCCAAAGTATGGCTCATTTTCAATCTCATAAGTATCTTCTAAATATAACTGCAATTGATTGTATCCAAATGCTGCCATATAGCCCAAAAGCAGTTTGACTGATTCAAGCGTTAAAACTGCATTTCTGGAATTATCAACCATAATTGCAAGAGAGTCCAAATATGAGTTTTGCTCATAATGAAAATCATTCTGTTTGTTCTGGGCATAAAAAATCATTATGCCTCTAAAAAATTCATTGCGCCGTGTGTATGTAATTGTAAGCGTTTCTAAGCTGTAATCAATACAAAATCTTTCGCCTTGTACGGCAATAATCTTTATTCCGTCAATAGTAAAGCTCAAATTAAATATATCTTTAACGGTAATAAGCCCGCTAACAAAACCTTTTTCTAAACAGTCTGTATTTATCTTTAAGACAGAAGTGCTAATCGACATATTATCTCCTAATAAAAAAATAGTTAAATTGCCTTAACAGATGCTTTTATAACTTTTGAATACTGCTGCTGAAATTCTAAATAAGCTTTTTTTAATAATTCCTTATCCGAATTGCTAAGCGAACTAAAAGGCTTTCGGCTTTCACCGCAATCAATGCCCTGAAGCTTTAATATATACTTTACAGCAGGGGTACCGCCGCAAGCACAGAGCGTTAATATAAACTCATTACATATCTCTTGAATGGCATTTGCAGTATCTTTTTGACCTAAATTATAATTATAAAAAAGATTCAAAAACTCTTGAGGTAAGATATTATATGTGCTTCCTACTGCACCGTCTACACCGTAATTAAGTGCTGTGGTTAAGATTTCATCACTGCCTATATGAATAATAAGGTTGGGATAATCTTTTCTAAATTTTTCAAGCAGTCTTAAGTTTTTGTGAGATACTTTGATGCCGACAATATTTTTTATAGAAAAAATATCCTTATAGGCTTCATCCATAACTTCTATCTGGGTATTGGCGGGTATATCATAAGCAAATACTGGAATATCTACACTTTTTGCTATATCCTTATAAAAATCAACAATCTGTTGGGCGCTGTATCTGAAATAAATAGGAGGTAAGACACTAATAGCATCAACGCCGTTTTCTTGCGCAAACTGCGCCATATCAATACTGTCTTTTGTATTAAATGCACTTATTTGAGCAATAATTTTTACTCGGCTGTTATTAGTTTCTACAACCGTTTTTATTATCTGCTTTCTTTCCTCTTGGCTTAATAAGAAAACTTCTCCTGTTGTGCCTGTAATAAACAAGCCGCTAACCCCAGAATTAATGAGTTTGTTTGACAGATTAATCAGCTCTTTTATATTAAGTTCATCATGTTCATTAAAGGGTGTGACAACCGCAGGAAAAATACCTTTGTATTCTAGCATAAAAATTCATGCTCCTTTATTTTATAATAGTTTTATGAAAAGTTATGGCGTTGGAGTCATGAAAATTGGCCGCACCGCCGTCTGCAGTGCGTACCGCAGACATAATATAATTTTGGTCAAAAATAAATGTTGGATATTGAAAACCTATAAGCTTAATATCCGCCTCTTCTTTTGCAACAATATACTCTTTAAAGCTCCAATCTTGAAGATTTTCTGAAGTATAAAGCGCAAGTTTTGTTCTGCCTGGTGCTTCATTGCCCATTGCATAATAAATACCGTCTTTAAACTTGATGTCAAATTTTACATGTCCTAAGGGAAAATCAACAACTTTTGCATTTGTCGGCGGACAATCATAGTTATCAATTTCTACCATTAAGGCTTTGCCTTCTGAGTATCTTGCAAAGTTATACAGCTTGCCGTCACGACCTTTTACCATACATCCTTCTATTGCACCCGCAATTTCAGGATTATGATTAGCAGCCAAACCTGCAGGAGTAAAACCTGTAAAATTCCAGTTTTCAGTAACCATAAGATTATAATTGCTATCAATACTCAATACTCCGTTGAGAAACTTCTTTTGTCTCCAACAGCCCCATTCAACAGAAATATATAACCTTCCCTCATAATCAAGTACATTAACTGCAGCTTTATGACAGCCTAGATGACCTACATTACCAGCGCCTCTCATTAATGTAATCGGAGATTGCCAATCAACTCCAAAGTTTTCTGACTTCCCTATTATGATATCCCCGTATTCGGTAGAAGCTCCAATCATATAAAGAACACCTTTATGTTCAAAAAGCGTACCCCAAAAACACGGGAACAAATCAGTAAGATAACTCCAAGTTTTACCGCTGTCCTCTGATTTGAAAACTGTTGTAAAATTTTGAGACTGAGAACCGGCAAACACATCCATTGACACCAAAAGAGTACCATTAGAAAGCTTAATCAGGCTTGGACTTCCTAGATATCTGCCGCTAAATTCATAAGCGGTATCTTGGGGGTGAAGGTAATTAACCACCACCCCTTCAAAATTAGCCGCTTTAACCAATCGAGACTTGCTCTTTTTACCATTAGATAACTGTATAAAAAACTCATATTCTGCGCCTTCATCAGCAGGAAAACTGGCTTTATAACCGTTTTGGGCATATTGAGCAATTTTTTCCTGACCTAACTTATGCACATTAAGAACTGCTCCGTTAAAGTTACCGTTAATCCATTCTAGCTCTACCTTGTCGGCAGAAGGAGCAATTCTGCAAATATAAGGTATATCGCTATCCAAATGATAAGGTATATATGGATTATAATTCCATTTTGAACTAAGTCTCATTTTTCATCCTTTGTAAAAATAATTTTATTTTAAAGAAATTGTTTGTGTCTCAGAGTCAAAATTCCAAATATCTTGATTAAACCAAGTCAAATATTCTGCGTTTTGCTCGTCAAAGAACTCTGCCAAACTTAAGAATTTCTTGTTTTGCGCTATATGCTCTTCTTGGTAAGCTGTTCCTGTACCGACAATTCCCACACCGTCACTTGCTGTAATAAGCACGTTGTTGTCCAAAATAGTGGTTGTATTTCCTGAAATTCCGCCTACTCTTGCCAATCCACTAATACCAGTTACATCCAAAACACTGATACAGTTACGAATAATAGCACCCGCATTCTTCTGAATAATAACACCTGTGGGGTGAGTAGCTACAGAACTAGGGTTAACAGTAAGTTTTGCTTCGGCATAAATATTTTCAACAACTGCTCCGGGTCTTGAAAGATTAGAGATTAATGCAGTTTTTTGTCCTGCCAAGTTAGCGTTATAAAAAGCTATATTTTTGATACAAGCACTTTCACCTAAGAAATAGAACATGCTGGCATCAGCCGCCGTTTTTAAACCAGTGATAGAATAACCTCTGCCGTCAAAAGTACCTTGGAAAAATGCAGTCTTATAACTGCCTACAGCGTATGTATATGCTATCTCGCTGTTTAAGACAATATCTTCACCAAGTACATAATAGCCAAAATAAGGCATATCAGCTTCATTGGGTATTCTTGCACTAAAGATAATTGCCGCCAAAGCAGCGGGATCACCTATAGCTCCGCCCAAATCATCTTGCTTAATAATCTTAGTAGCCATCAATAGTTCCATGGTATATGCTTTTGAAGCTGTAAGAATTGCAATACTGTGTTTGCCTGATTTATCCATTGTGGTAATCTGGCTGTCTGTCATTAATTGAGGAATAATTATATTACCGTCTTGTTCATTAAAGGTAATATTCATGCCGCCTAAGCTGATTTTTACTATGTCTTCAGTTATACCTAAAGTCTGCTTGTTTATAATCAGGCTGCCGCCTTCAGTCATATCGTAATCTATTGATTGCGGAATAGTTAATCCTTCAAGAGTTGTGTAATTAAATTCAAGTTTCTTAGTAGCATCAGCAGCTAAAGTAATAGTTAACGTTCCCTGAGAAGCTTGAGAATTTGCTGCAAATACAAGCTTAATGCCATTAATTTCTGATTCAACTGTAACATTGCCTGTTGTTTCATAGATATATAAACCTGATGATGCAATAGGAATAGATACAGTGCTGTCAATATCACTCAAAACCGCCTGAACATCAAGACTTGATGTTGTGCTTAATTCTGCTGCATAAGAATTATCAAAATGTTGTAATCTAGGAAGTCTTCCTGTCTCTTTTACCCAGATATCGCTATCAAATGATGAAAAATCTGCTGATAAAATTTCTGAAAGGGAATCATATTTTATAGCGGTGCTTTGCTGTGTTCCCATAATTATTGCAGGAATATCCCTATTGCTTACGGCATAAGAATTGCTGACAACAGCTTCTGCGTTATTAAAACCTACTATACCTGCAGTAATAAATAATCCGCCTTCATCAGTTACATTAAGATTAGTTTCTATTACTGCTATGCTGTTAAAAATTTTGCCCTTGCCCTGATTTTTACCTACCAAGCCTGCCTGATTGTTGTTTTTTGTAGCGCTTGTAGTATTAGTAATAAACATTTCAACATAAACATTTTCAATTAAGCCTTCATTCCAAAAAGCAACACCTGCTGCACAGCGAGTACCTTCAAGCCCGATAATAGACACATTGCGTATTATTCCTGAAGGTGCAACAGTACCGAACAATGCAGTATATTGGTCAACTGCTCCGGCAGTTCCG
>CALAYY010000086.1 GCA_937895465.1 uncultured Clostridia bacterium
GAAATGCAAGCAAGAAGTAAAACAAGCTTAAGGGAAATAGCTAATTTATTAGAGACAGGGCGTGAAACATTAAGAAAAAGATTGTCAACACCTCCGTCCCCTTGACCACAACATATTTAGTAGTTTTGCCTTAGGTATAATGGACGCGTGGCAATATTACACAAGACCCAAAACAACATTTCCGTTGCCTGGTGAATTTTATTGGCAACAAGGTTAAAGGAGCATGAATGAAAAGAAAAATATTTTTTCAAATCTCAATTATTTTGTATATTGCCCTGTTCTTATTCTTGGCAATTATGGCTGCTGCGGTATATGTTGTTGTTGAATTTCTCATGTCAAGAATATCGGGAGCTACGGCATTAGATTGGTCAGGATTTATTTTTGCAATATTTGGATTTTTATTCATGAGCTACACAACTTTTAGAATGGGTAAAAACAGAATAATATTAGATGTTGGAGAAATATATGTGCCAGAGCATTGGGGAAGTAAAGAAAATAAAATACAATATGAAACTCATATAGCTTATAGTGATATTCAAAATATTTACTTAATATCGAGTAATAAGAATTCATTAAATAAGATAGCTCGTTGGGTTTTTACACCTATGCCATATATCGTGATTGATTGCAAGGATGGCAAGCAAAATGCAATAAATGTATTTTACTTTTCCAAAAAACAAGTTATAAAGATTATTGATGAATCAATATCTCGTGCAAAGGCAATAAATAATGAGTTGCAAATAAAAACTGGTACTGAAATACTTTCAGAGTTTTTAGTGCAGAGTAAAACAAGGAAAAAGAAATGATGCTTTTCAGCCCCGTTTCGAGTGAAAACTTGAAGCGGGGCTTTTTCTTTTATTCGCACTCAAACGGTACCGTTTGCGCCCCGTTCGCTTTTAGCGGAGAGGACGGGAAAATATAAAGGCAAGAGGATAACTCGCGCCCGTGGTCATGGTCAAGGGGACGTAGGTATTGACAACCACAAAAGGATATTAAAATAAACACATGCCAAGAAGACCGCGAAAAACCCAAAACGGAAGATATTATCATGTAATGGTGCAGGGGATAGGAAAAGAATATGTGTTTTCTGATGACGAGTACAAGGGATATTATTTGAGATGTTTACAAAAAGCCAGCAGCTTGGCTCGCTATACTGGCTGGCTTTTTGCGTAATGGGAAATCCATTTAAAAGCGAGTTGATAACAGATGAAAGATATTTAATTAATTGTTTGGCATATATACAAAACAATCCTGTTAAAGCAAGAGTAGTAACAAACGTAGAGGATTATAAATATTCAAGCTATATAAATTATATAACCCAAGGCGGAATAATAGATTTTGATGAAGCAAAAAAATATTATTCAACAGAATCAAGTAACATAAAAGCAATAATGGAAGAATTGAATGACGGCAATTGGTTAGAACATGACGATAAAATTTATGAAGATAAGAATGAAGTTTTTAAAGAACTAATAAACAAATATGGATTAACAAAGACCAGATTAAAAGAAGATGACAAGTTATTGAAAACAGTAGTTAAAGAAATGCAACAAGAAGTAAAATAAGCTTAAGGGAAATAGCTAATTTATTAGAGATAGGGCGTGAAACATTAAGAAAAAGGTTGTCAACACCCCCGTCCCCACCGTCCCCATGACCAAAAACTGTTTCAATGTATTAGGGACTGTTGCAGTTATTGCTGGTGCAGTCGGATCAAAGATTTTACAGAAAGTAACAGGCAAGTACGGTAACCCAGTTTATAACAAAGCTGGTGAACTTATGGGACATAAATATGATTTGTTTGACAAAGCGGGAAATTGGAGTGCTCGTATAGACGCAACAACTCACGGCTATAGATTTCATAATAATCCCCATTTGCATACGCTGGCACGAGATGTAAAGCAAGGTGGAATTAGCAAAAATGTATATTATTTTTGGGAAGTAATTAGGAGGTTATTGGGATTATAATGGGCAAGAAAACAGTTCAAATTGGTTATAATAAGCAATTAAAGAAACCAATATTGCAAGAATTGACTTATGATTTTTTTGCTAAAAATGTAGGTTGGGAATGGTTTTTCCGTTATGGCGATAAAACTATTGATATTGCTTGGCATAAAGATGGGAACAAGGCAGTTTACGAACTTAATATCAATGGTTACGATAAAGATGCAATATGCTATGAATTTGAAACCGCTGAGGAGTTACTTGAAAAAGGCAGAATTGACGGCAAATCTCTAAAAGAAATTTGGGAAGAACTAGAAAACTAAAATAAACTATCAGCAACAAAACAATAATTGACAATGGGCGGCGATTCGAAAACGGGTCGCCGCTTTTTGTATAAGAATGGTCAAGGGGATGGGGTATTGACAAGCGTAAAAGAATATGTCAAGGGGACGTGATACTTGACATAAAATAACTTTAGATAAAGAAGGCTTAGACTCCAATAAGCGATAATATCAAAGAAGTGCTGGTGTCCTAACTGCTGTACAAATTAAGATAAAGAAGGCTTTGCTTTCTCTAAGTTGAGAAGATAATAAATACCAAAGGCTCCTTTATAGAAAGGAGCTGGCGGCGTTAGCCGACTGAGGATTAATTTATTATAGTTCATAAAAAATATAATAAGAACAAAACATTTTAGATAAAGGGCATCTAATTGATAGGTCTTACATAATGCTATTAAATTGCTCTGTTAAATTAATCATCCGTCATTGCCTTGCGGCAATGCCACACAACTTTAGAGAAAGTAGGCTTGACTTTTAACTGCTGTAAAAGTTGAAAGAAGGCTTAAGTTTTTAATAGCTGAATTTTGAAAAAGAAGGCTTGCTTTTTAGTTGCTAAGAAAATTTGATTATTAACACCTAAATACTCTTTGTAGGATAATGTCGCATTAAAACGCTCAAGTTTTTTTACATTTAAAACACTGTGTTACATTAATTAATAATATCTTGCATATCAAACATTATTTGGTTATAATAAAAACATGTTCAAATATGTGAAAAGTGCATCAGCATATATGTTTAAGACCTTGCCATATTTCTTTTTTGTGGCGTTGATTCCGTCCGCAATCTTAGGAGTATTTGGTGCGCCTATTTCTAACATACTTTATTTTTATGATAATTTTACTAAGCCTATCAATCCGATGCCTTATGGTTTTAAAGAAGTTCTTAACGATATGTTTGGATATTTTCAAAACAGCTGGATTTTGATAGCTAAATTTGCGTTATCACTTATATTTGTATCTCTTATAATGGGGCTAATGGAAAGGCATTTGCGCTCAGGGCGTTTTGGATTTAAACATCCTATGCGTAGGATTAATGACAGCATGCTTGCGCTCTTGCCTATATCTATAACAGTTGTTGTTGTTCAGGTGCTTTTTTCGCTTATCAGCAGCGGAATTGTTACACTTTCACATTATATGTTTTCTCAATTTGGCGATACACCTACAATGATCAGCTGGACAATTTCGATTATAGCTGTTGTTGCCCTTCAATTAGTAGTAGTTGACATATATTCGATGTGTCTTCTGATTCCGCCTACATATATAATTACTGGCTATCCCTATCTTTCTTCGGCAAGCTATGCTACAAGACTTAGACATAAAGACGGCTTTAAGATATACTTTGCATGTTTGTGGCCTTATTTAGTTATATTTGTAATAGGACTGCTAAGTAGGATGGTCAGCATTTTTGATATTCCTGTGAATATTTTGTGCTATGTTTTCTTATACTTATATTTCTGCTCGCTGTCAATGACATTGTATTATGACCTGTCAGGTACAGAACGCATGGATTATAAGAGGAAGCTTGGTAAAGGAGTTTAAATAATGAGGTTTAAGCATTCTTTTAAGATATTGATTGCCAGATTTTCTTTGGTATGGAATATTCTTATGTATTACCTTATAATAACGATAATAATTTCAAGTCTTGGCGCTGCGGTGCTTATTCCTATTATAGAAACATTCAAAGAGATGGGGCTAGCTCAGGACTTTAACGCAATTATTGTTTCCTTGTTTCAAAACGAATCTCCGCAGGCATTAAGCACTAAATTTATGGATTTGTATTTTAGGATAATCAATGAATTTTTGGTTATACCTAAAGTCGGTTGGAGCTTGAGAATATTTTTGCTCGGAATTATAGGTATATTAGCACGTCTTCTTTACGGCTTTGGCGAAATGGCGACATTAAGTGTGTTAGAAGGGCATATGTCTGCCAACGCCCGTTATAGCTTTGGGGGTGCATATCTTTCCAATCTTTGGAAATCTATAAAATATCAAACTTCAAAAATGCTGTTTACCTTGCCTTATGACTTATTTATTGTTTTTGTACTTTATCTTATGACCTATTTATTTAAAATTGCAGCATTTAGATTATTTTTGCCGCTTTTGATTATGAGCGTCTTTATTGTTTTGATTGCTTTCAGACTGACGGCATTATCACATTGGGGAGCAAGCATTGCAGTTGACAATATGGGCGTTTTCAAGGGCTTTGGGCATAGCTTAAAACTGGTATTTAGACGCAAAAACTTTTTTCAGGTGTTTTCAGCGTTTGTAGTAGTGGTTATATTGGTTATTGCTGTTAATATTTTTGTCACTTTCTTTACACTTGGTGCGGGGCTTTTGATGACTGTGCCTTTTACAGTTCTTTGGTTTAACAGCCTTAGCATGACTTCATATTATGTCGCCAAGGGCAGAAGATATTATATTGACAGCGACACGATTTTTACTTCGCCTGCGGTAAAAGATGAATAAACAACAACTAGAAATACGCATACAGAATATTAGACATAAGATTGAAGCGATCAAGACACAGTATAAGATAGAACACGATATAATAATAGTAGCCGCTACCAAAACAAAAAATCCTGAAACCATTAATATGCTGCCTGAATGCGGCATTAATGTAATCGGCGAAAACAGAGTTCAAGAACTAATTGAAAAATATCCATATATTGACCAAAATCTTGAAAAGCATTTTATAGGACAGTTACAGACCAACAAGGTAAAATACATCATTGACAAGGTCAGCCTTATACACTCACTTGACAGGCTAAGTTTGGCTCAAGAGATTGAAAAACAAGCGATAAAAATTGGACAAAAGATTGATGTTTTGATTGAAGTCAATATGGGCGAACAAAATAAGGGTGGAGTTGCTATTGATGATGTTGTTGAGTTTTATCAATCAGTACAAAATCAATACCCTGATATTGTCGTAAGGGGGCTTATGAGCGTTATGCCCATTAATACCGATGAGGGTAAGTATTTACAAATCAGCAAACTTTATGGTATATTGAAAGCACAATCAGATAAGATAAAATATCTTTCAGTGGGGATGAGTGACGATTATTTGACCGCTATAAAATATGGTGCCAATATGATACGGCTTGGCAGAGCGGTTTTGGGAGAGCGAAATACATAGAAATATAATATTTTTTTTGGAGAAGCGGCAATGGGACAGTATAATGATTTTTTGTTTAAGGGTCAAAAAGAAGAAGATGAGCTGGATTATATAGAAGATGTTGTGCCAAAAAGAAGCACACGCAATTTTCGGGCTGCAACGTTGCAAAAAGCACAACGCAGTATGAGCAGTGTAGTTATTCATAGCCCAGCAACACCCGATGAAGTTGAGAGCCTTATTGATTATTTAAAAAGGCATGAGCCTGCTATTGTCAATCTTGACAAGCCGCCCTTAGAAATAGCCCAAAGGATTTTGGATATGCTAAGCGGTGCTATTTATGCCCTTAACGGAAGTATGCATCGGATTCAGGATAATATCTTTTTGCTAACGCCTGAAGGTGTGGAAATTGCCGCCCCATCAGAAGAAAAATAATACAATATTAAAAAACCGCTGAATAAGCGGTTTTTTTGACGGTTAATTTAAAAAAGGTATAAAAATACCCTAGGAGCTTTTGACTCTTTTAAAAAACAAATTTATAGCCTTATAAATATTAGTCGCTATAACTTAAGTAAACATAACGCTGATCAGGCTCAGGTGTAGGAGGAAATATTTCACCTCTTTTGACTTGAATTATAGTCTTAGTCTTTTCGCCGTATTTGTCGACGACAGCAACCTTACCTGAAAAAGGGATTACTTGACCTGCTTTGAAGTGCATAATAAAAGCCTCCTTAATTTTGTTCCTAAAAAAATGATAGTCTTTTTGTCGGATAATGTCAATGTTTTACATCAAATATAGTATAAAAACTACTTAACAATAATACCTGAACCATAAGAAGTAGTTATAATTTCATATAAAAATTAAAACACTATATATATGGCAAGAGGTTATTCATACAATCAAAAACCCAAGAAGTTTGGCTCGTCAAAATTTAGGCGGATAAAAATCAACTTATTTTCCAGCTTTATGTTTGGTGTTGTTAGAGGGATTGGCATGGCTGTGGGCTTTTCGGGTATTGCGGTTGTTTTATTGTATATTGTTAGGTTTTTACCGCTTCAAAATATCCCTCTAATTGGGGATCTTATACGGGCAATCATACAAAGCCAGCGTTAATTTTCAATAAATGACAATAACTACAAATTAAAAGCAATTATCATTAAATCTAAGCTTGTTGTTAGCTAGGTGTCAAAAAGTTGAAGATTTTGTCACAATATGATAAATTATAAACGATGGTTTCTGGAGGTTAATGAAACCAAATATTTTTCAAGGAGATTTTTATAAATGTCCAATTTTAAAAATGCACTCGACAAGTTTTGGGGCATTAGCAAAAGAGGCTCTAATTTTGCTACAGAAATTATAGCCGGTCTTACAACTTTCTTGACAATGGCTTACATTATTACCGTAAATCCGTTTATATTGTCAGGAGAGGGGATACCTGGAGCAGGCGGCGGACTTAATATGTATGAATCATTATATATCGCCACAATCTTGGGTGCGGCTTTAGCTACTTTGCTTATGGCTTTTTATGCAAGAGCACCTTACGCTCAAGCACCTGGAATGGGACTTAATGCTTTCTTAACATTTACTCTTACTCTTACATTAGGTCTTTCTTACGGTGTAGGTCTTAACATTATCTTTATAGGCGGTCTTGTATGCGTTGCCTTATCAATAACAAAATTGAGAGAAAAATTGCTCAATTCTGTTCCTGAGGCGATACGTGCTGCTATCCCTGTAGGTATAGGGTTATTTATTGCTTTTGTTGGTATGCAAAGTGCAGGCTTAGTTATAGGCGGAGCAACTTTGGTTGAACTTGCCAATTTTACATCAGCTAATTCATTACCTGCTGTTGTTTGCCTTATCGGTTTTGTTACTATTGCAATTTTATCCAAACTTAATGTTAAGGGTGCAATTTTGATTGGTATCATTTTTGCTACTTTGATAGGTATTCCTATGGGGGTTACCACATGGAATCCCAATAATGTAGGCTGGTTGCCTGCTTTTGATAAGCTTTTCTCAGGAGATGTTACTGTAAGCGGTGCTGCTGCTTTCTGGAAAGGCTGGGGCGATTTTGGCGCATTGTTTACAAGCTTTAGTAATGTTATTGGTGTATTGGTTATTATCCTGTCACTTGCTATGATTGATTTGTTTGACACTTTTGGAACACTTCTTGGAACAGCAAAAACAGCTAACCTTATCAATGAAGACGGTAAGATTGAAAGATTTTCTCAGACATTAATGGCTGACTCTGTTGCTACAGTATTTGGTGCTATGATTGGTACTTCTAACGTTACTACATATGTAGAATCAGCTTCCGGTATAAGTGTAGGCGGACGTACAGGTCTTACAGCTTTGACAGTTTCATTGTTTTTCTTGCTTGCTTTGTTCTTGGCACCACTATTTAGCTCAATTCCTGGAGCTGCTGCTGCAAGTGCTCTGATTTATGTAGGCGTTTTGATGATGGCTAATATAACAGATATAGACTTTTCTGACCCTTCAGTTGCTGCCCCCGCATTCTTGACCTTTATTGGAATGCCCTTGGCTTATTCTATAACTGACGGTATCGGACTTGGTATTTTGTCTTATGTTGTAATTAAGTTCTTTATCTGGTTGGTTAACATTATCAAATATGCAAGCAATAAAGATAATAATGAAAAGCCCGCTTGGGAAATTCATCCTGTAACTTTGGTTATTGCGGCATTGTTTGTATTGTACTTTGTATTGCCTATTAACTTAACTGTTTAATAAATAATATTTAAAAAAATATTTAAGGACAAGCCGTTTTTATAGCGGCTTGTTTTTTTTTATCTAAAAGCTATCGTTATCATGGAACTTTCCATGGCTGTAATAAATAAATCCTCAGTCGGCTAACGCCGCCAGTTAATGAAGAAAAAGAAGCCTTGGAGTAGTTTTGATTAAAGCTTTTAGATAGGCTTTGCTAAAATTTTGTTAAAAATTTCAAAAATATTGACTGTTGACAAGATTTAAAATTGCCATTAGAATTAGATTGAGTTTTGTGATTTTTAAAAATGTCATTTTTTATAATGATTGTGGTTCTTGGGAGTGAAGATGATTAATATAGCGATTGTGGAAGATAACGACATAGAAGCAAGTCAGCTGGTCGGATATCTAAAACGATACGAGAAAGAGCATAATTATCAATTTAATGTTTTTTGCTATAAAGATGCCGATAGCTTTTTGATTAATTATCGTCAAAATTACGATATCGTATTTATGGATATTGAACTTCCCAACATCAATGGAATGGATGCAGCTATCAAGTTAAGAGAGTACGATAAAAGGGTTTTTTTGATATTTGTGACCAACATGGCGCAGTTTGCTGTTAAGGGTTATCAGGTGGATGCGCTTGGTTATATAATTAAGCCCGCTGCATATCAAAGCTTTGTGTTTCCGCTTGAAAAGGCTCTAAGACTTATTCAGCTAAATGATGATACCGAAATCACTATTGCACAGTCTGATGGAATAAAGAGAGTTTTTTCTCGTGATGTCATATATATTGAGGTTGCGGATCACAAGCTGTCTTATCATACCACAAGCGAAGTTATTTATGGCTTTGGCTCGCTTTCATCTTTGGAAGCACATCTAAAGAGTAAACATTTTATGCGCTGTAACAGCTGTTACCTGGTTAATCCGAAATATATAAAATCTGTTAGCGGGTATATGGTGTTGATGCAAAACGGCGATGAACTAAAAATAAGCAAACCCAAAAAGAAAAACTTTATGCTTGAGCTTGCTGAATGGCTTGGACAGGGGAATTTTACATGAGTATATATGATTTTTTTCTGCGTCATGGCTTTGTGCTAGAATTGGTAGCGGCTACCTCTTTGTTTGTCTTGTCATTTGAACGCAGAAAGTTGTTTTTGGTCCGTGTGACTTTGGTTGTTGTTCTAATGCTGTTGTTCTCGCTTTTTTGGTTTTATATTATTCCCCTCAATTATCTGACACAAATATTAAAGCACAGCCTATTATTTTTGGTGTCTGTTTTTGGTATTATCTTTTGTTTTCAAACTAATTTTTGGACGGCGTTATTCTGCGGTATAGGCGCATTTGCTACTCAGCATTTTGCCTTTAAGATAGGCTATCTATTGCAAACGGTACTAAAAGATTATATGGACAAATATCTAAGCGGTGCCCTTTATATAGTTTTGAGTGTTGTTATTTATCTCCTTTCTTATCTTATCTTTGCTAGACGCATCAAGCGTGGAGAAGTACCATATCTAGAAAACAAGCAGGTAATTTTGCTCGCTATCGGACTTTTTTTATTTACTGTTACCTTTCAAAACATATTTGAAAGTCTGATTGATGCTAGTAATCTTGCACTACTTTTGGCTACGACCAGTTACGACCTTATATGCTGTGTATTGACATTGTGCATTCAATATGGAATGTTTCAAAGCGGTAAGCTGAAAGCTACTAATGAAGTTATGGAGCATATATTACATATCCAAAAAGAACAGTTGGAAAATTCAAAAAACAATATAGAAATCATCAATATAAAATGTCATGATCTAAAATATCAAATATCCTCACTTGAGGACAGGATTAGTAAAGAAGAATTGGAGCAGCTTAATAAGGCTATCAGTATATATGATATGTCACTCAAAACAGGGAATGAAGCGTTGGATGTTATCTTAGCGGAGAAAAGCTTGCTTTGTGAAAAAAATAATATCAAGTTTAATTGCATGGCTAACGGAAACTGTCTTTCTTTTATGAGCGCATCTGAGATATATTCATTGTTTGGAAATGCTATTGATAACGCAATAACTGCCCTTCTAAAAATTGATATGCCTGAAAGGCGCATAGTCAGTATTAGTGTTAAAGAATCTTTGGGTATGGTTTCAATAAGCTTTGAAAATTATTTTACAGGCAGTTTGCAGTTTGAAAATGATTTGCCAATGACTACCAAAAAGGACAGGGCATATCATGGCTTTGGAATCAGAAGTATTAAACTTCTCGTTGAGAAGTATAAAGGCTATATGACGTTTAAAACAGATCATGAGAAATTCAATTTGAGTATTTTGATTCCCATTGATAATCCAATTTAAGTAATCAAAATTCCAATTTACGAAATACCTATTGTGTAAAAGCTAAAACGAATATAAGATGGTCATAATAAAATCCTCAGAATATTAAAGGAAATTATCTATGGCCATTATTAGCTTTAACGAAAATTGGACATTTTATAAGGCGGGTGAGAGCGATTACCGTGAAGTCACTCTTCCCCATGACGCAATGCTGTTAGAAAACCGTTCGCAAACTGCCGCTGGTGGCAAAAACAGTGCATGGTTTGAAGGCGGCGATTATTATTATAAAAAAAGTTTTAGGTTAGAAAAAGCTTATGAAGGCAGCTTTATATATCTTGAATTTGAAGGTGTGTATCACAATGCGGAAGTTTTTTTAAACGGAGAGAAAATAGCTTTTCGTCCGTATGGATACACCAATTTTTATGTTCGCATAGATGATAAAATCAATTTTGACACAGAAAATATAATAAAGGTTTTGGCAGTTAACAGCGATCAGCCAAACTCACGTTGGTATTCGGGTGCAGGAATATACCGTCCTGTATCACTTCATATTCTGCCAAAAAATCATATCGAGTTAAACGGTATTAAGATAAGTACACAAAGTATTGCTACGCCTCAAATAAAACTCTCGATAGAAACTTCATGCGGCGGAGATGTTTTTGTAGAAATTTTAGACGGCAATGATATTATCAAACAGTTAAAGGCAGTTACTAACGGAAAATTTGAAGCAAATATAGACTTGGAAAATGCAGAGCTTTGGTCTTGCGATAATCCCAAACTTTATACTTGCAGGGTTGCCTTTGATGAGGATATACAAGAGCAGGTATTTGGTATTCGCTCAGTCAATTGTGACGCAGATAACGGCTTTTGTCTTAACGGCAATCGAATAATCTTGCGTGGCGCTTGTATTCATCATGATAACGGTCTTTTGGGTGCGGTTGCACATCCTTATTCAGAATACAGAAAGATAAAAATATTAAAAGAGAGCGGATATAACGCAATACGCTCTTCACATAACCCCTGCTCAAAAGCAATGCTAGATGCCTGTGATAAGCTTGGCATGATGGTTTTGGATGAATATGTGGACATGTGGTACATACATAAAGACCAATATGATTATGCCAATTATTTTAAAGATTGGTGGAAACAGGATCTAAAAGATATGGTCGATAAAGACTATAACCATCCCAGTGTTATTATGTATTCGATAGGAAATGAGGTTGCAGAGACAGGACAAAAAAGGGGCATTGAGCTTACCGAGAGAATGACGCAATATTTACACTCGTTAGACCAAAATAGACCTGTAACATGCGGAATAAATATGTTTTTTAATTATTTGCATTCTTTGGGTTTTGGAGTTTACTCAGATAACAAAGCACAAAAGGCTGCAAAAACATCCAAAAAGAAAAAAGCTGTAGGAAGCGAATTTTTTAATGATTTGGCAGGGCGGCTTGGAGACAAAGTCATGAAGATTGGCGCATGGCTTCCTGGCAGCAACAAAAAATCAAAACATGCTTTTGCTAATCTGGATGTTGCTGGATACAATTACGGAATTTTGCGATACAAAAAGGACATGCGTAAATTCCCCAAAAGGATAATTTTGGGTACTGAAACCTTTTGTAAAGATGCATATAAGTTTTGGGAAATTGCTAAAAAGAATAACGCTGTTATAGGCGACTTTGTATGGGCAGGTATGGATTATATGGGTGAAGTCGCTGTCGGCTCATGGGTTTATGCCGATCATGCACCTGATTTTTCTGGAGGTGTAGGTTGGATTACGGCAGGCTCTGGACGTATAGATATTACTGGGAAACCTCTTGGTGAAATGGCTTATAGCCGTGTGGCTTTCGAGCTTGATTCTATCAGAATGGCAGTAATTCCTGCTGACAACTATAAAAAACCTCATTCTCCATCTGCTTGGAAAATGACTACTGCAATTGAAAGCTGGACTTATGAAGGTTGCGAAGGCAATAAAACTGTTGTAGAGGTTTATTCACGAGCTTATCAAACTGCATTGTTTTTAAACGGTAAAAAGCTAGGAACAAAAAGATTAGGCAAAGACTGCCGTCTGAAGTTTAAGGTTAGATATGCACCTGGAATATTAACTGCAGTAGGCTATGACAAGGCAGGAAACGAATTATACAGTACTTCCTTGAAAACGGCTGGCAGTGATACTATGCTGCAAGCTAGGGCTGAAGAAGCAACTATTAATAAAGACGGCTTATGTTATGTGAGATTTTGTTTTACAGACTCTAACGGCATTTTGAAACCATTGAAACGCTCCAAGATTTTTGTCAAAGTAGATAACGGTACACTTCTTGGATTGGGTCATGCATGTCCTTATAATTCTGATGGCTATCTAAATGATTTTACCGACACATATTATGGCGAAGCACTTGCCATTATCAGACCAAACGGCGAAGGAAATATAGCAATCAATGCACAAAGTCACTTTGGAAAGGCACAGACAATAGTAAAGGTTGTTGATTAAAGCTCTTATTGCTTTTAGTTGATTTGAGGTATGGAACAAGTTTTTAATAAAAAAGAAGCGAAAGCGGATAATAAGCAGTCTGTAAAAAGACTAAAAAAAGCCGAAAGAGAAAAAAGGCTTGAGCCTTTGCGACAAGAAGCGCAAAAGCACTTGTGCAAAGACACATGGTTTGAAGAAATACATCCCGTGTTAACCAATGCTTTTGCAATCATTACGGCTTTATTTGGCTTGATTATGATATTTTTGCCGTATTCAGGAAAAAACACTCTTATTACTAATATTTATCCGCTTTTGTTATCTGCTGTATTAATTCCGCCTGTTTTTATAGTGCTATCTATGATTTTTATTAAAGTATATAGAGTTTTACTTAGTGTTGGTATATTTGCTTTTGTGTTTGAAGCTTCAGCATGTATAGCCGCTATGGTTTACGGCAAAGCCTTCTCAATATTTTCGCTCATATTGATGCTATTAGCATTAATTACTGCAAGTCTTTTTACAGTCTATGCATTACATAGCTTGATAAAAGATAAGGGGAAAACAGGAGTCACATTTAAAAATTTTGTATCGTCTTACAAGACATTTGAATTAGCACTAAGATATCTTTGGCTGAGACATCCAAAGATCGCTGAGTTTATCCGTTACTTTATGGTAGGCAACTTTGTGACTATTATCCAGTTTGTACTTTTGCCTGTATTGCAATTAGTTTTTAAAAACACTGCCCTTATTAATACTGACTTTCATTTTTTAGGACCTATAGGCAATGTAGATAAAATAGCACTTACTCTTGCAGACGGAACACCTGTATTTGACCCTTATTATGTTTTTAACTTTACTGGAAGCTCTGTTGGGAGTTATGTAACACGCACAATGAACGGAATCACCGGCTTGTATCTTTCACATGGCGGTCTTGCGTATTTTCTGGCTATGTTTATTACGCTTTGTGTGGCACAGGTGCTTACATTTATTATGCAGAGAAAGATTGTGTTTAAGTCAAGCAGCAAAGTTTTAAAAGCAGTATTTTGGTTTGTAATCGCTACGGTTATCATAACCTTGGGTCAGAACGCTTTGTACGGTTTATATCAGCCTTGGCTTTATGGATTGATAGGAGATACGGCAGGCGGGATAGTTGCATCATTTATACAAGCGCTTATATCATTTTGGGTTTTTTATCCAATTTTTAAAATAATATTCCAAAAAGATAAGGAGGTGGGAGGTTTGGAATAACCATCAGGAAAAAAAACTCAAGATGAGGACACTTGCTTTAATTAGCTAAAAAAAAATTTAAGGAGGAGCAATTTGAGATGTTTAAAAAAGTAGGATTATGGCGTGGGCTTACCTTTACCTTTTCCTTTTTGTTAGGACTTTCGATACTAACAGCCCAATTGGCAGAATCGTACCGAGTACAGCTTGATACGGTTTTCCAAACGCAAAGCTACAAGATTGTTACTGAGGAAACAGATAACGAAGAAGATATCTGGTCTTATGATTCGGAATGGACATCAGCCAAAGTAGCACATGACAGCCTGAAGGATTTTTCGATAAGAGAAGCCGAGGAGTCTATGGTACTGCTCAAAAACAACAGCAATGCATTGCCCATTTCTGCTACTGCTAAGGTAACCTTGCTTGGAGTGCGCAGCGTTGCGCCTGTTTATGGCGGAGCAGCCGGAAGTATCAGCGACAAGAGTACGCTAAATACTATTGAAGAATGCTTTGCAGAAAAGGGATTTTTGCTTAATCCCGCAATGTTGAATACTTATAAAGAATATAGAGATACACTTACTTGGGGAAGAGGATTTGGCGGCGGAGCACCTGCGTTTTATTCGGAGTTAGATAAGTATGATTCAGTTCCTGAATTGAGCTTGTCAGAACTAAGTGCAATCAATGCTAACTATCAAGCTAATATCGCTGAATATGATGATGCGGCTATTGTGGTTGTTGGAAGACCGGCAGGAGAAGGCAAAAACGGTTTTAGACCGGGGGCTGCAGGACTTACAAGCGGCAGTACAGTTACAGGCAACGTGCTTGCTCTGTCTGATGAGGAAATGGAAATTATCAATTTTGCTAAGAACAATTTTGACAAAGTTATTGTTCTTGTCAATTCTGCTGTTCAAATGGAAATTGCCAACATCAAAGCAGATAACGAAGTTGACGCTATTATGTGGATAGGTTTGCCTGGTTCATACGGCTTTTATGCTGTTGCTGATGCTCTAAGCGGTAAGGTAAATCCTTCAGGACACCTTGGCGATATTTATGCAAAAAATTCTGCTTTGGCACCCGCTTTGATGAACCACGGAAACGATACACCTTGGACCAATGCAGCTGACATTATTGCTCAAGGCGGCGCAAATATTAACTCATATCTGATACAGGCTGAGGGCATATATACAGGATACCGTTATTATGAAACACGTTATGCTGACACCGTTATGACAGACAAAGCAGATAAGGCAGCAAAGGCAAAAGCGGCAAAAGCAGGAACTTATTCTAACGCTGACGGCACACCTGCAACAGCTAACGGAACATGGGAGTATGCTAATGAAGTTGTCTATCCTTTTGGATATGGTGACTCTTATACTACATTCTCACAGACCTTGAACAGTGTAAAGGTTTTGGGGAACAAAAAGACAGCTACCGTGTCGGTAACAGTGAAAAATACAGGCTCAAAGTATTCTGGAAAATCTGTAATTCAGGTTTATGCACAATCACCTTACACCAATTATGATATAACTAACAAAATAGAAAAATCTGCAATACAGCTTATGGATTTTGAAAAGACTAGATTGCTTGAACCTGGAGCATCTCAAACCATAGCTATGGAAATAGACTTGGCAAACTTAGCTAGTTATGATTCTAAAAACGCTAAGACTTATACACTTGTTCCCGGAACTTATTACTTTGCTATTGGAGACAGTGCACATGACGCACTCAATAACATACTGACAGCGCAAGGCTATAGCACTGGAATGACCGCACAAGGCAATAAGGATAAGACTTATGACTGGGCATGGGGCGGCGAAGTTGATAAAGATACTTTCTCTGTAAGCCCTAGCGGAGTTGCTATAACAAATGCGCTTACAGAAGGCGATTCTGCAATGGACTTCAACTATTTTCAACCCGGAACAGTACAATACCTTACCCGTAACGATTGGAACGGAACTTTCCCCAAAACTTATACAGGGCTTGCTATAACAGGCGCATTAGTTCCGCTTATGAAAAACGACTTTGTTGCAATAAAAACTAATGAAGACACATCAGACATTATTTTTGGAGACGAGAGTATTGAACTTACATTTGCTGATATGAGAGATGCAAGTTATGATGATCCTCGCTGGGAAGAGCTTTTGAAAAAAGTTACAGTTTATGATTTTCTTAACTTCTCGGCAAACGCATTCCATAACATTGCAGCAATGCCCTCAGTAGGATTGCTTCAGTACCTTGCTGATGACGGTCCTTTGGGCTCAGACACACGAAAACTAGGTCAGGGACAATATATGGGTACTAGCTTTGAAGAGCTTGAAGGATATGAAGAGTATAAGGACGAATTTACAAGAACAGCACCCAGCCCTACTAACCTTGCTTATACATGGAACAAAGAACTATCATACGAAAACGGACAAAAGGTACTTGGTGAAGTAAGTCTGATTTTTAGAGCACCTATAATGATTGGAGCTGGTATGAATCTAAAAAGACATGCATACAATGCCCGTGGTCATGAGTATTATTCTGAAGACCCTATACTTTCTGGATATATCGGAAGTGCGGTTGTTCAGGGCGCTCAAAGCAAGGGCTGTGTAGTTAACATAAAGCACTTTGCGTTTAACGACCAAGAAATAGACCGTTCGGGTGTTGCTGCGTTTATGAGTGAGCAGAAAGCAAGAGAAATGGAATTACGCAACCTTCAACAAGCAATAGAAGCAGGTCATGGACAGCCAGTTTCGTTTAAAGGAACAGACAAGGAATATGGCGAAGGCGCACTTGGAATTATGACATCATATAACCGTATCGGTGCTGTAGCAGGCAGTGCTAATAAAGGTGCATGTGTAAACATTCTTCGTAACGAATGGGATTTTAAAGGCTATAGTGTTACAGACTTTACAAGCGTATCTATGAAAGCGGCTCCCAAGGAATCTATTCTTTATGGAACAACTGCTTTCTGCGGATCAGCAAGAAATGGTATAGAAGCTATTGTACTTAACGACTCATATTCACATAACTGGACAGAACCGACATTTGCTAAAGACCGTGATATGCTCTTAGCGATTAAACAAAATGTTAAATATAACTTATATGCACTTGCTAACAGCCATGCATTAAACGGAATTAACAAAACTTCACACGTAGTTCAGTTGATGACCAACTGGAGAGTGGCTTATATTTCATTTATTGTTGTTGCGAGTGTTCTAACATTGGTTGCACTAGGTCTTTATGTAACCTCAAAGATTATAACTATCAGAAAGGAGGCGCAATAATGTTGAACTTTTTCAAAAAATTGAATGTTGCATCATGGCTTGCTTTTGCTAGTGTGTTGGCTGTACTTGTAGCTGTAATAATCTTTTTGATTAACTCTACAACAGGGTATTTAGCCGGACAGCCAGTGGATATGCTGATTACATTATTTTCATTTTTGGCGGCGGCAGTTATTGTTTGCACCGTGGTTTTGTATAACCGCTTTTCAAAGTTTGCGGATATAGGACTTGCAGTGGCAGTAGTGTTTTTGATTGTGTGTATTGTAAGACTTGTACTAATCAGAACTATAATATTTGAAGATGTCTATTTTATACCAGTTAATTACCCCAAAGCACAAGGCGTGGCAACAATAGTAACCATTGTTGCGGCAGTTTTCTATCTGATTTCGCTAGGTTGTTTGATAGCTAGTTCCTTTTTCAAACGCCTTACCAAAGAAAATTAGAGATTGTTTATTAAACATATTCTAAATAGATAGAAGTACAAAAGATACAAGCAAAAAAGGCAGATTAAATATCTGTCTTTTTTGTATGTTTTGGAGGATTTTGAAATTAGTTGATTAAAAAATGGTTAAATTATACAATGAAATAAATAATACTAATTTTGGAGAAATGATAATGAAAAATCTGATTGATGCGGCTATGGGAAAAATCAAACCCCAAAAAGTACTAAAAGGCGGCAATGTTGTAAATGTTTTTAGCGGTAAAGTTGAAAAGACTGATGTAGCCATTATGGACGGTCGTATTGTAGGCTTGGGAGAATATGACGGTATAGTAAATATAGATGTAAGCGGCAAATATATAATCCCTGGGCTTATTGACACACATCTTCATATAGAATCCACAATGCTGACGCCTGCAGAGTTTTTTAAGGCTATAATCCCTTATGGAACAACTACAGTTATAGCCGATCCACACGAGATAGCCAATGTCTTAGGTGTTGACGGTGTCAAGTATATGATACACCAATCAATTGGGCTGCCGATTAATGCGCATTTTATGCTGCCGTCCTGCGTGCCTGCCACATTTTTTGAAAGTGCGGGTGCGGTAATTGATGCTAAACTAACCAAAAAGCACATAGGCGATAAAGATATATTTGGGCTTGGGGAGTTTATGAATTTTGTGGGCGTAATAAACGGAGCTGAAGAGTGTATAGGAAAGCTAACTGCGGCACATGACGAAGGCAAAATCATAGACGGTCATGCACCTAACCTTACAGGAAAAGAACTCAATGCCTATGTTGCGGCAGGAATTAAGACCGAACACGAATGCACTACTGTTGAAGATATGCAAAATAAGATTGACAGAGGCATGTATATTCAGCTAAGACAGGGAAGTGCAACAAGAAATGTAGAGACATTAGTCAAGGGCATAACTGCTCAAAATATGAGAAGATGTGTTTTTTGCACTGATGACAGACATATTGATTCGCTGTTGTATGAGGGACATCTCAATTATAATCTCAAGGTTGCAGTTGAAAACGGACTTGACCCTATAAGTGCGATAACCATAGCGACACTTAACGCCGCAGAATGTTATGGATTAAAAGGCTATGGGGCAATAGCACCAGGATATGTGGCTGATATTGTGGTTATGAACGACCTCAAAAATTTTGTTGCTGATAAAGTGTTTTTTAAAGGCGAGTTGGTGGCGCAAGACGGAAAGGCAATATTCAATGCTACACCAAAATTTGATAAGAGTGTGCTAAATTCGGTTAGATTAAAAGATGTCAAGCCGCAAGATTTTGAAATATACTCTAAGAGCGACAAGGTCAATGCAATACAGCTTATCCCTGCCAATGTGGTAACAAAAAAGGCGGTTGTCAAGGTTGCAAGAAGTCAAGATAATTCGGTTGTTATACAAGGTACGGATTTGTTAAAGCTGGCTGTGGTTGAACGCCATAACAACACGGGCAATATCGGAAAAGGACTTATTCTTAATTATGGCTTGAAGAACGGAGCTATAGCACAGACTGTTGCTCATGACTCTCATAACATAATTGTTTTGGGCGATAACAATGAGGATATGGCAATAGCGGTTAATGGGTTAAAAGAGCTTGGCGGCGGACTGATTGTAGTATCCAATGGCAAGATATTGGGCAGTCTTAAGCTGGAAGTTGCTGGACTTATGACGGCTGAGCCTATAGAAAAAGTTAACAAACAGTTTCAGAGCATGATTAAGCTTGCACATTCTTTGGGAGTTAATCCTGATGTTGAGCCTTTCATGACGCTGTCCTTTTTGGCTTTGCCTGTAATACCGTATCTAAAACTCACTGATAAGGGATTGTTTGATGTAAGTAAGTTTGAGTTTGTTGGCTTGGAAGCGTAGGGAAGTAAGTGAAAAATAATATAAACATAAAAAGGATATCTGATTTGATATCCTTTTTTTAAGCCCATGATATTTTCTATAAATAAGATACTTTAAATTAGAGCAGTACTTGACAAATTATTTTTAACTTCCATTGTTCCATTTTTTATATGATATTGTTTATTGTTACGAACACAAAAATCTATTACTTGCAGACTTAATTTATTAAAAAACGAAATAGATTCTTTATATTCAGAAACTTTTTTATTATAATTGAGTTTTCCAAATATAATTTTATCAACAAAGTTAACAGATTGTAGTATTTCTTCAAAATTTTGATCTATTATATTTGGTGTTGGATAAGGTTCAATGCTTACCCATGTTTTGCAACCTGCATCATGTAAATTACGAAGAGCATTTATTCGTTCTAAATAAGGGGCAGAATTAGGTTCCATAACATTTCGAAATTCTTCATTTAATGATATTAAGGTAATTCCATATTCATTTTCTTTTGAACAATTTATTAATTCTATGGGTAATAAACCCTTTGTAAGAGCAGTGCATTTTATACCAGAGCTATTCAGTTTATTAATAATTTTGATACTCAAATCTATAATTTCATTGTATCGGTACATAAAAGGATCAGTTGTAAAACAAAGATGAACTGAAGATATTTTATGTTTATATTTAGGAATTTCTTTATCCAGAAGTTCAAGAGCATTTGAAACTAACTTAGGAGTACACCATTCTTCATAAGTTTTAACTTTACCAAAGCGTTTTGCCATCATCATAGCATAACAAGGATATTTACATCCATGAGAACATCCTTGAACATGGTTAATTGTATAATCACCATATTCAACACCTGTTTTATATAATAATGATTTTCTTTTAATGATGTCCATTTTCAACTTCCAAAAGTAATAATATCTTTTCCCTTAATTCCATAATTCTTGCTATCAACTCTATCTATTTTAATTTTTTGAGTCTTTTCCATGGATCTTATTGTTTGGCGTAATTGAGGCTCCAAATAAGCGGTATCTTCTATAATTGCTTCAATAATCTCATCAAATGATATGCTAATTGATTTGAATTTATTTAATAAAAAGCTTTCTACTTCACCAACTATAAAAGGGTCTAAATCAAAAAAGGTATATTCATCACTTCTTTTACCAAGATACTCTATTCTACCATTATTTATATTTGCAAAACAAGATTTCATAATACTAATTCCTTCGATTTTATTTGTTGCATGAAATAAATAATAATAAGTTCTATCCTTGTCTGGATAACAAAGCCGATAGGCAAAAACATATCTTGCTTTCGTGTATTCCTTAATCTGTGTTTTGTATAGTTTGACTAAGAATTCTTCTCGTTCTTTTCTCGATAAATTCAAGGCGTTTTTCCAAGTAGTGCATCCATAATAATCTGAAATCGTATTTTCTAAATCAGGCAATTCAATAAAACGATTTATGTAGTCATACATATAATTTATTATAAGCTCATTTCCAAATGAATTCAAGAGGTTTTTTAAATTAGCTATTTTAAGGTCAAAACCAAAAGGGTCAACAAAAAACAAGGTAGGATATTTTGTATACCATGAATTTATTTTTGTATTTATAACAACTTTATTAAAATCTTCATTAATAAAATTAAATTTGCTTTCTGGTAGAGCAAATTTTACAACTTCTTTTAGATTGTTAAAATACTCTTTTTTTACTTCACATACAATAACGGCATTTTTTGATTCTCGTTTTGAGTTAACAGCTTGTGCAGTTTGTTCTGCAAGAATGGAAGAGCCAAATGATAAGTTTTCTTTATTATCTATATACACGCCGCAACCACCATGGCAATCAAAAAACAATGTATTGTTTTTACTTCCGAGTTTTGAGACCCATACTTTAAAATAATTTTTTAAAACTAGATGCTTAATTTTTGTTTGCTCTTCATAACGCCAAGCAAAGAAATTCTGATTTTTTATAGAAATATTTTCGGGTTTAGACATATTTTTCTCCTATGTTTGTTGTACATATATTCATTTTACTAAAATATATATTAAAAAGCTATTAAAAGTTTATTAACTAGGGCTTTAATAAAAAATCATCTCAATATATTTTGTGCTATACTTTACCTATGAATTTTAAGGTTGCAAGAGTGGGGCTTCATCATTGGGAAGAGCCTGTGATATCTGGGGAGCGTGGCAGCGGAACGGTGTTTTTTAGCGGCTGTTACTTGCGTTGTGTTTATTGTCAAAATTATGCAATCTCACATAAGGCACAAGGGCTTTTTATAAGCCAAGAACAATTGATAAAATTAATGCTATATCTTCAAGATAAAGGCGCACATAATATCAATCTAGTTACACCGTCACATTATATAACTAAGCTGCCGAAAATTTTGAAGGAAGCTAAGCAAAACGGACTTGAAATACCTATTGGTTATAACACTTCGAGCTATGAAAGTGTGGAGAATCTAAAAAGCTTAGAAGGGCTTGTTGATGTTTATCTGCCTGATCTTAAGTATTATGACAATGCTTTGGGGCAAAGGTATTCTAAGGTAAAAGATTATTTTGATGTAGCATCAAAGGCAATTATTGAAATGCGCAGGCAATGCCCCAAAGATGTGATAAAAGATGAATTAATAAAAAGCGGTGTAATAGTAAGGCATCTTGTGTTGCCTAGTCATATTGATGACACCAAAAAGGTGCTGGATTTTTTAGCGGATTTTGATAAGACGCTTTTTATAAGCCTTATGTCGCAATATTTTCCGACTTGTAATGTTAAAACATTTCCTGAAATTAACAGAAGGATAACGCAAGCCGAGTATGACGAAGTGATAGAATACTTTTTTGAAGTAGGTTTGAAAAACGGCTTTTGTCAGGAACTTACTAGTGCAATAGAGGACTATGTCCCTGACTTTGATTTGGGAGAGTTGCAAAAGATTGTAGATGAGCTGTAATAATTTTAAAAAAAATAAAAGATTTAAAACTGACGTTTTCATAATGCTTATTATGGCTGCAATAAATTAATCCTCAGTCAACTAAAGTTGACAGCTCCTTTTGATAAAGGAGCCTATAAGTAGCGTATAAAAAGCTAAGCCTCCTTGTCCAAAGGAGGCTTTAGAGTTTATTAAGCAGTTATATTAAAATATATGACTTTTTGCGGGCATGTACCGCAAAAAGGACTCCGCTTAAGTCCGACCAAAATTGCCCAAAGGCAATTTTGCGTTTGGTCGGTTTTAATCCTCAGTCGCTGGCGCGACAGCTCCTTTTGAAAAAGGAGCCTTTGGTGTCTATTAACTATAGCTTTATAAAGCAAATAACTTTTTGAGGGCATTTGGAGGATTCTGCTTAACTCAATTAAAAACGAAGTTTTTAGTTGAAGAACTCTAATATATTTATAAGAAGTTATTTTCATTAAGATAAAACATTTGTCAATTTTGTTACACATGATATAATACATTCAGGGTTTTAAGAGAATAAGGAATATACAAAAGATGATTTTTAATATTTTTAATGAGGTGCTTAGCGTCAACATCTCGGATATCGGCGCTGAGCTTATGTCGATTATGTCCAAAGATACCGAATATCTTTGGCAAGGTTATAAAAAGTTTTGGGACGGTAAAGCATATAATCTTTTTCCCATTATAGGCAGGCTCAATCAAGGCGTTTATACCTATAAGGGTGAGACTTACAAAATGCAGCTTCACGGCTTTTTGAGAAGTTCAAAATTGACTGTAGTAAAACAAAAAAAAGATAAAATCATATTTGAACTAAAATATAATGATTTTACGCTTTCGCAATATCCTTTTAAGTTTTTGTATAGAATAACTTATACGCTTGTCAAAAATAAAATTAAAATTAATTATAATGTAATTAATCTTGACGACAAGCCGATATATTTTAATGTCGGTGGGCATCCCGGCTTTAATGTGCCGCTAAAGAGCGGAAAATTTGAGGACTATTTTATAGAATTTAAAGACGTTACCCCTATCAAAAAGCATGAGCTTGATAATTTTTATTTTATGAGCGGCAAGGTAGTTGATTATGAACTTTCGCAAGGGCGGATATTGCCGCTTAGGCACAAGATGTTTGACAATGATGCACTGATTTTTTCTAATACAAGCAAAACCGCCGCTCTAAAATGCTCAAGCGACCAAAAAAGTGTGATAATGAACTTTCCTGATATGACATACTTTGCATTATGGCATACCGCCAAGACTAATGCGCCTTTTGTTTGTATGGAAGTTTGGGAAGGGCTGCCTTCTACCTCTATTAAAATAGACGATATTACTGAAAAGACAGGTGTTGTAGAACTAGAACAGCATAAAGAATATAATAATCTATGGTCAATAGAGATTAATTAAAGCAAGCAAAACTGCTTGCAAATGACAAAAGCAAGCAGTTTTAGGTTTTTTTAGCATAATGAAAGATCCCTTTTGGGAGCTTATATATTTGGGTTATAAACCGAGAAGTTGAGAGTTGTGGGTAATCGAAGCTTACATTAAAGACTCACACGCCAAAGGTTTTCAACCATTTGGTTATAAATAGTTTTTTAATTGCTGAACATTTTTTTCTTCTTCCTGCAAAAGTTTTTCCATCAGAGTTTTTATCTCTTCATCGGCATCAGAATATTTTTTTAGGTTTTTGGTGGCTTTTATTATGCCCATATTATTTCCTATCATTGCAAGCTCAGCTAATTTTGAATCAGTGTTATTAAAAGTAGTTTCCAGATTGAGCATCATGCAGGCGTAAAATCTTTTGCAAAATCCCGGCTCTTTTTCAGTCAAAGCATACTTATCATAAAGTCCTTTTGCACTAAATAAAACTGCTTTATATCCCTCTAATTGGGACTCAAGAAGTTTTCTAAAATCCTCGCTTTTTGCTATGCACACGCTTTGCTTTATTGTATAGACGCCCATTGATGCGTTCTTGTAAATAAAATCCAAAAGTTGTTGATTCTTGTCCATATTAATATACTCCTTTCATATAAATTGTTTCCAAAACTCTCACATTTAATTCAAAACATATAATGGCATTTTTTTGGGGCTAAGCACGGTTTATAATAAGCCCTTAGACTATAAATTATTTCTATAGAAAATAAATATTATTTTGGCATAAACTACTTGTAAACAAATGTTTAAATATGTTATTTTGTTAGTGTAAGGCGGAGGTGATATATGGATTACAGTTTTATAAGAGCAATTCTTCAAGGATTTGAGCAATTGGAGATTTTGGCTGATTTGTCTGACAGACGGGTAATGGATATCGCCATAAAATCGTCAGGGATTGACGGACAGCCTCGCACAATTAACAATGACATAAAACTAATAACTGAGCTTACCAATTACAAAATCAACCTTATCAATCTCAAGGTCTTGGTTTTGGATATGGTGGCAAGTTTGCCTTACAAGGATAGGCTGACGGCAAGATACAGATATGTAGAAGGTAAAAAAGTTAATGCTATAGCCAAATTATTGGGGCTTAGCATAAGAAGTGTTTTTAGAATTTTGGAAAACATTCCAAAAGTGTGTAATGAATATTTTGAAATTTTGGGTTTGGATGACCGTTGGTTTTTGAAGACTTACAGCAATGAAAAATGGCTTATGAAACTGATTAAGCCGAAAAAGAAAAGAAATGATTGTGCTGAAAATCAAAGGGTCAAAATTACAGATGCGGTTATAGAAAGCCGACCAAACCCAAAATCTGCAAGCATCTTGATTGGGATTTAATTGGCGATTAAGTTGATAAAATAAGGTTAATAGATGTCTAGGCTCCTTTATCAAAAGGAGCTGTCACGAAAGTGACTGAGGATTAATTTATTAGAGTTTTAAAAAGTGCAATGAGAATGGAAGATTGTAGGTAAAGGTTTTTAAATTGATTGGTTTTTCATAATGCTTTTTAAAGTTATACAAAATAAATCATCCGTCTTTCGCTTTAGCGAAAGCCACCTTCTTTTGAGAAAGAAGGCTTTCCGTTCTAATAGCAGTAGATTTAGATAAAGAAGGCTTGCATATTTAATAAAATAAACAAGAAGGAAAGAAGGCTTAGCATTCTATGTGCTGTGAATTAATAGATTTCAAAGGCTCCTTTATCCAAAGGAGCTGGCGGCGTTAGCCGACTGAGGATTAATTTGTTAGAGTTATGAAAAGTGTAATGAGAACGGAAGATTATAGGTAAAGGCTTTTAACTTGATTGGTTTTTTATAATGCTTTTAAAGTGCTGTAATAAGTAAATCATCCGTCATTTTGCTAGCGCAAAATGCCACACAACTTTAGAGAAAGAAGGCTTAGTTTTTTATAAGCTAACTTGATAAAGAAGGCTTGGGTTTTATAAGATGTAAAAACAATAGACACCAAAGGCTCCTTTATCTTCATGAGCTGGCGGCATTAGCCGACTGAGGATTAATTTATTAAAGTAATAAGAGATACAATGAAAACAAAAAAGTTTAGATAAAGGACTGATAGTCTAAATCGCTCTTTTATCACACTTCACGCTTTCGGGGTTTGAAAATCAGATATATTATAAAAACTACAGGGATGCAAATAGCAACTGCTATTAAGACCTGTGTCCAAAAGGTGTATTTGTCATTAAGCTTTTCATCGGGGTCTTTTTTGTCGTTGCTTGGCTGGGCGGATATATCGTTTGGAATAAGTATTTCACTAGTTACTGTTATATAATCGGCATAGATATAACCCCACAAACTTTGTGAGCCGTTAGTGACCTTGATGTAATACCAGTACGACGAGCCGCTGTTAAGCTGCTGACCTTCAATTTTGTTATAGTATTCCGCACTTGCACCTGAGGGCAAAGTTGTCACAAGCTCCGAGCCTGTATTGGGCATCAAGCGTATATTGGCGGTAATATCGCCGCTTACTTTTAGCGAAAGATTGGTAGGGAACTTAGAGACAGGGATATAATCTTTGACATTAATAGCCGAAAACTTGACATAGCCTACTAAATCAACATATTTGACCTTATAAAAAACCTCATCGACTTTTTCCAAAAGCTCTACAAAATATGTTTCAGGCAGATAAAAATAAATATTATCTGATTCGTCTGAGTTTACAGGCGTTCGGTATAAAATAGTTTTTGACTCTACTATTAAGCCATAACTGGATTGTTCACTTTGGGCAAAAGTTTTTTTGGTGTGCAAAAAGTTGCCGTCAAGAGTTAAGGTAACGGCAAAAATCAAAAGCAAAAAACAAAGCACCAATCTTTTCATCAATTAAAATTATAGACCTAACAACAGGCAACTTATACAATATTTTTTAACCTTTATGTCGAATTATGTGAATATGGATATTAACCAAAAAATCAAAAAGTATATCAAGCTAAAGAACGAACAAAGCATAAGGCAAAACAGCGACATATTATCAAGATATAACACGTGCGCAAAAGTTCACAAAAAGCAGATGATTTTTCATAAGTGCGATGCACGCACTCGTTTTGTTTTTGGGGGCAACAGAAGCGGCAAGACAGAGTGCGGTGCTGTGGAGGCGGTATGGTTTTTGAGGGGTAATCATCCATATAAGCCTAACCGCCCCAATACAAGCGGCTGGGCGGTATCGCTTTCTTCTCAGGTGTCAAGAGATGTCGCACAGCAAAAAATCCTGCATTATCTGCCCAAAAGGTATATTGCCGATGTGGTTATGTCGTCAGGGTCTAAGGATAACTATAAAGAAGGCGTTATTGACTACATCCTGATAAAAAATGTGTTTGGAGGAATTTCTGGGCTTGGGTTTAAAAGCTGTGACCAAGGCAGAGAAAAGTTTCAGGGAACGGGACTTGATTTTGTTTGGATAGACGAAGAACCGCCAAAAGAGATTTTTGACGAGTGCCGCATGAGACTTCTGGATAAAACAGGCGATATGTGGGTCACGATGACACCGCTAAAAGGGCTTAATTGGGTTTATGAAGTTATTTTTAAAAACCAAAAAAATGACCCTGAACTTTGGCATATACACATGGAATGGGCGGACAATCCGTATCTTAAACCTGAAGAAATCGAGCGTATGACCAAGCTTCTTGATA
>CALAYY010000087.1 GCA_937895465.1 uncultured Clostridia bacterium
ATATAGTTAACAATAAAACGACGCGTCAGCTTGGATATAATTATTTTACTGAAAGTGAAGAAGGTCCAATAGTTGACAATAGTAAGGTTACATCTGCAATTTGGTCATCTTCTAATCCTTCTGTAGCTGAGATTAGCTCGACAGGCATGATAGAATTTAAGGAATTAGGCGAGACAACGATTACATTGACTGTTATTGCTGAAGGTAAAACATATACCGAATCACAATTAATCGTTTTAAAGAATGAGCCAAAAATCTCAATTCAGAACAACACAAAGAAAGATCGAGTTTATGTGGGCGATGTATTCTATTTGGATTATAATCTTACACTTCTAGATTTTGATCCTGATTGGGAATGGAACGATCCCGAATTTCTTGAAGACGGTGAAACTCCTAATCCAAATAGAAGGCCTAACGGAAATATCATATGGTCTTCAAACAACAATTCTGTCACAGTAGAAACGGTTATTGAAAATGGAAGGGCTTTAGGAAAAGTGACAGCAATGGGAATAACTGATGGCAACGGTGTTACGGTTACAGCTAAAATAACTGTTCCTGTTCTTGACGAAAATGGCGAATATACATATGAAAACGAAGAGCTCGTTACAAAAACATATTCAGATGGTTGGAAATTCAGTATTATTGCTCCAGAGATTTTGTTTATGAATAAGCCTGAACAAACTTTGACAGTGGGCAATAGATGGACTGTTGAATTTGCTCCTTTTGGATTCCAAGTGGATAATATACCAAACATGGAAGATGTTAGGGTAACTTCCTCTGATTCAAATATCGCCGTTATTGAAGACGGAGTCTTAATAGCTCTTGCACAAGGAACCGTTACGATTTCATTAGAACTTATTAATGAGGAAGAGGCTATAACATATAGAGACAGCTTTGTCTTAAATGTTATTCCCAGCGGATTATTTATGCAGATTATGGATAAGCAAGGTGCTTATAATCTGAACGAAACACCAACACTCAATGCTGTTATTATGGATGGATTGGATCCTGTTATAGATCAAACGATTACATGGACAGTAGATAATACAGATATCGCTGAAATAGACGCTGAAACAGGAGTTTTAACGCTTAAAGCAACTGGTTCTGTGACCGTTACGGCTTCAGCGACAGTTAATGAAAATTCGATTTCTGATTCATATACCTTTACAGTATTTAAAGGAATTGAAGATAAACTCTATTTGACTGGACTAACTTACAGCAACAGCGGAAGCGGAAGCAATGGAGACGGCTCATATACTTTTTCCAAAACGGGAACTGGTACCAGAACAGTACAATCAATTGGAACAGGTTCTGATTATAGCGGGCCTATAGGTGCTGCTGGTAAAATAGCAGACGATTTCTGTAAAGCTGCTTTGGCAGATGGTGGAAAATTATATCTTACTGTTGTTTTTGAACACAGTTCTGATAATGGCTCTTTGATATTAAGAATAAGAGGACTTACCGGCAATCCTGCAGACTTTAACTTTGCTAGTCATGGAGGCTATATATTTGCTGAAGGAAAAAGAACAATGACTTTCGATTTGACAGAGCATTGGGCAGATTATGCTACCGCGTTTAATTCAGGACTTGCAATTATGTGGGCTCAAACTGCAGATGGTTCAATTACAATCTATGATGCCTTCTTACACACTTCTATGAGCATGAGCGACGGAATAGAATCTGACGGCGTTTACATTCAAAATGCGCAACTTTTCAGAAACGGAAATGCCAAAAATGAAGGCAATGGAAAATACGGCGGTGCTGATACATTTGCTAGATTGCTTTCTGAAAACGAGGGTAAGCGTCAATTAATAGTTGGCAGCTTTGAGAATTTCGAAGTTCTTAACGCATCTGAAGTTGCCCCGATATGGTTATCAAGCAATGAAGATGTTATTTCTATAGATTCCGCAACAGGAGAGATTACTTTCTTGTCTAATGGCAAGGCGTATATTACTGTAACATATAAAATTAATGACGTTATCTACGGTGATAAAGTGCTGATTGATATGACAGATTTGGGACAATAGAAAGAAGCTAGATAGGAGAAAACAATGAAATTATTGAAAAAAATCTTTTTATGGCGCGGTCTTTTAACTGTGTTCTCCTTGTTCTTTGTGTTAAGCATGCTAGTTTATAGCGTGCTTAACGCAAATGCGAACATGGTGGACGGAGCCTTGGGCACTGTTAGCAGAGTGATCAAGACGGGCAGTGACGATGAGGGTACGCTTTATACGGCGTTTCAACCGGATGAAGAACATATGACTCAAGGTGAAGATGGCGTTATGAGAGCAGATACTAATAAGATAATTCAGCTTCAAAAGGATTTGAGCCGTGAATTGTCTATAGAGGGATCAGTGTTGCTTAAAAATGAGAATAATGCTTTACCTCTTGCTAAAGGATCTAGAATTACAATGCTAGGTATGCGTAGTTATACTATGTTTACTGGCGCAGGTATGGGATATAATGTAAGCGCCAATCAAGATATACAATTGAGAGAGGTGCTAAGTGATCCTCTTGGCGCAAACTTTAAGCTTAATCCGGCTATGCTCTCTTTTTATTCTGGTATTAAAGGCTTTGTTTCTACTGGTAGCGGCGCAGGTCCGTATGGAAGGCCGCCTTATAACCTTACTAAGTTTCCAGATGAGCCTGTTTTATCGCAGAGCCAAATAAACAGTTTTAGTAATTATAATGATGCTGCAATTGTTGTTGTAGGACGTCCAAGCGGGGAAGGCACTGATTTCTTTCCGGGAGCGGAAGGAGCGATACATCCCGGTTCAAGAAACGCTCTTTCATTAACTAATAATGAGAAACGCATAATTGATCTAGCATGTGAAAATTTTAACAACGTTATCGTACTTGTTAATACTAATTCTACAATGGAGATACACGGACTTAAAGAAAATCCCAAGATTTGTGCAATACTTTGGATTGGACATCCTGGAAACTATGGGTCTTTAGGCATTGCAGATATTCTTTGCGGAGATGCAAACCCTTCTGGAGGGTTGTCCGACATTTATGCTTCTAACACAATGTCATCTCCAGCTATGGCAAATATGGGTTCTTTTGAGTATGGAAATTCTAACGAAATCACCCGCCAATTAATTCATGGTACATCAGGAACTGAAAACGGGATAAAAAATTACATTATTGAAGCGGAAGGTATTTATGTCGGTTACCGTTACTATGAAACACGCTATTACGATTGGGTTTTAAATCAAGGTAATGCAAGATCAGAGGCCGGTAAGTTTGATTCTAAAGACTCTGTATGGAATTATTCAGACGAGGTAACTTACGGCTTTGGATATGGTTTATCTTATTCCAATTTTGCTCAAACGATAGACAGCTTTATAGTCACACAATCTGTCCGCAGTAAGACTGCTAAAGTTGCTGTTACGGTCAAAAATATAGGAAACATAGAAGGCAAATCAATTATACAATTATATGCTCAAGCTCCTTATACACAATTTGATAAAACTAACGGTATAGAAAAGTCTGCTATACAGCTTGTTGCTTTTGAAAAAACTCCTATGCTTAATCCTGGTGAATCAATTCAAATGACTCTTAATGTTGATTTTCAAGATCTTGCAAGCTATGACAATAAAGTAAATAAGACTTATATATTGGATGGTGGCGACTATTATTTTGCTCTTGGAAACGGAGCTCATAATGCGCTAAATAACATTTTAGCAAAACAAGGTAAGACTATTACAGACGGTATGACTGAATCAGGCAATTCATCTAAGGTGCATGTATACCGTTATAATTATAGTGCAAATAATGGAGTAGATGCTAACACTTTTTCCGTTTCCAAATCAGGTACAAAGGTTACTAACCAGCTTGAGTATTCTGATTGGAATGATTATGAGTCAAATAAAATAAAGCATTTATCTCGTAACGATTGGAAAGAGACCTGGCCCATATCGTACTTTAATTTAATAGCTCCTGCTAATCTATTGGAACATCTGAATGGAAATTATATAGATATAAATAAAGATGATGATGTTTCCGAAATCTTATTTGATCAATCAAGCCCTAATGAATTAAAGTTCGGACATATGAAACTTTCGGATTTTGACGATCCTCGCTGGGATGAAATTATGGATCAACTTGGACTTCAGGAAACAGTTTATTTTGCTTTTTGGGGCGGACGTACTTTTAGAGATCTTCCCGCTATCAATTTTCTTAGCGGACATTGGACAGAAAACGGAACTTGCGGCATTGGAAGTATACGCTGGACAAGAAGTTCAAATGATCCTTGGGGCGTTTCAACAGACGATCCTAATGCATTCCATAACTCTAAGGTTTTCTGTTCGGCCCCAGTAGTAGCATCAACTTTTAATTCTGAACTTGCTTATAAAATGGGAAAAATGTACGGTAATAATGCTATATTTTATAATCTTCCGATTTTATGGGGCCCTGGATTAAACATCCATCGCCATCCTTATAATGGACGTAACGGCGAGTATTTCTCTGAAGATCCTATTTTGACTGGACAAATTGGAATGGAAGTTGTTATGGGAGCAAAGGAAAAGGGTTTAATTTGTGCGCCAAAGCACTTTGCGTTTAACGATCAAGAGTTTCACCGTGGAGGCGTTGCGCCGTTTATGACTGAGCAACGGGCAAGAGAAATTGATTTAAGAGCTTTCCAAATTCCTTTTGAAGCAAACAAATATACTTCAACCGGTAAGTCTAATCACGGAATGCTTGGAACGATGCTTTCTTTCAGCAAACTAGGTGGAATTGAATGCACTACTCATTATGGTCTTTTGACTGAAATCCTTCGTAACGAATGGGACTTTAACGGTTATGTAGTGACCGATATGAACGATGATATAGATTTGGCTCCTCAAGCATATAAAGCTGGTTTGACTTGTTTTGATCTTAATCCCAGTATTGGGCCATCTGATCAATCGATCGTACCTTCTATGAAACCTTATATGGATGCTAGTTTATTTAATACCGATATTGAATTGCTGTCTTCAATTAAGGAAGCTGCAAAAAGAAACTTATGGGTATTTTCTCAAAGTAATATGATGAATACCATCAGCAGCACCTCTTACGCAGTAGAACTCATGACTTGGTGGCGCGCTCTAACTATAGGGCTTGTGGCAGCTGGAGCGACATTGACAGTTTTTGCTGCAG
>CALAYY010000088.1 GCA_937895465.1 uncultured Clostridia bacterium
AGTAATAGGCATGTTCATCTCGGGAGATATAAGCGAACAGATTTTTGGTGCAAGCACCAATCTTGAATGGCTGATAGCAACTTTTGTTGTTATAATAATGACGGCAGGCGTTTCGTTTACAATGTGGCTGGGCGAAAAAATAACTGAGCTTAATATCGGAAACGGTATATCATTATTGATATTTGTTGGTATTTTGGCAACAGCAGCACAAAGTATTCAAGCGACAATTATACAAATTGCAAATGGCGATGAAACAGCTATTTGGTACTTGATAGCATTCTTTATAATGGTATCAGCTATATTTTTATTTATAGTATTTATTGATGCATCTGAAAGAAGAATTGCTATTCAATATGCCAAGCAAATAAAAGGCCGCAAAATGTATGGCGGTCAGGCAACTCATATTCCTATCAAGGTCAATGCTTTGGGTGTTATGCCTATAATATTTGCTATGGCAATAATTACCTTCCCTCAGATATTATTCCAGTTGTTTGCTCCCGAAAGTGGTGCTTACGTATGGTATAGAACTTATATAGGTGTAGGTACATGGCCTTATGCGGTGTTGACTGGTGTCTTGGTTATGCTATTTTCATTCTTCTATGCCAAAATACAGTTTAATCCTGAAGATGTCAGCAGAAATATTCAACAGTACGGCGGATTTATTCCTGGTATCAGACCTGGAAAGCCCACTACAGAATATCTTGCCAAAATCAACAACAGACTCACATTGGTAGGTGCAATATTCTTGGCATTTATTGCAATAGTGCCTTCAGTAATATTTGCAGTTGTTTTTGGACCGCAGGCTCAATTGATTAATGCTTTTAGTGCAACAGGTATGCTAATAGTAGTAAGTATTGCACTTGAATTTGACAAACAGCTTCAGGGTCAGTTGATGATGAAGCACTATAAAGGATTTTTGAAATAATGAATATAATTTTGCTTGGAGCTCCCGGTGCCGGTAAAGGCACACAGGCAGTTAAAATAGCAGAAAAATATAAAATACCGCATATATCAACAGGTGATATATTGCGTAAAAACATCAAAGACGGCACACCGATAGGATTAAAAGCTAAGGCTTATATTGATAAAGGTGCGCTTGTTCCTGATGAAGTGGTCATTGAAATAGTAAAAAACAGATTAAATGAAGCCGATTGCAAAAACGGTTATCTTTTGGACGGATTTCCCCGAACTGTACCTCAGGCGGTGAGTTTGGATGAGTTTGCCAAAATAGATATCGTTTTTAATATTGATATAGACCTTAATATTTTGGTTGACAGACTTTCAGGCAGAAGAGTTTGTGCTTCTTGCGGTGCAACGTATCATGTCACATCATATTCAAGCGAAATATGCTCTCAATGCAACGGCAATATTATCCAAAGAAACGATGATATGCCCGAAACAGTAAGAGCAAGACTCAAAACTTATACGCTTCAGACACAGCCTTTAATTTCGTATTATGCAGATAAGAATATATTGGTCAATATTGACGGCAATACAAGCATAGACAAAGTGTTTGAAGATATAGTAGAAGTGTTAAAAAGATGATAACCATTAAAAAGAATGACGAAATAGAGCGAATGCGTAAAGCCGGTGCTATTACAAGAGATGTGCTTAATGTAATCAGCGACAATGTAAAGCCTGGCATTACAACCAAAGAACTTGATATTATTGCTTATGATTATATCAAAAGCTGCGGTGCTCATCCTTCTTTTTTGGGATATAGAGGCTATCCGGCTTCGATATGCGCTTCAATTAATGAAGAAGTTGTTCATGGAATACCGGGAAACAGGGTGCTTGAAGAAGGTCAGATTATAAGTGTTGATGTGGGTGCCTATATTGACGGTTATCATGGAGACGCTGCAAGAACTTTTGCTGTCGGTAAAATAAGCGATGAGAATAAAAAGCTTATAAAAATAACTGAAGAAAGTTTTTTTGAAGGCTTTAAGATATTAAAAGACGGAATACGAATGGGAGACTTGTCCCACGCTATTCAAAGCTATGTAGAACGTGCAGGCTTTTCGGTTGTTCGTGCGTTAGTAGGTCACGGAATCGGCAGAGAAATGCATGAAGACCCTTCTGTACCTAACTTTGGTATGGCAGGCAAAGGCGTTAGACTTTGTAAAAACATGACTATAGCAATAGAGCCTATGGTCAATATGGGCGGTTATGAGGTGGAATTTTGTTCGGATGGCTGGACAGTTAAGACCAAAGACAGAAAACCGTCGGCGCATTATGAAAACACCGTGCTTATTACTTCGGACAGTGCAGAGATTTTGACGCTTTGAGGTGGATATGGAAAAATTAACCTCAGAAATCGGCAGAGTTGTGCGATCATGTGCGGGCAGAGATAAAGATAGGTATTTTATAATTTGCGGTGTATTGAGTGAAGATTATGTATTGATAACGGACGGAAAATTTCATAAGTTATCTAACCCAAAAAAGAAAAATATCAAGCATCTTAAGCTTATAAAGGATACTATAAAAGTCTTGACAGAAAAGCTAAAAAAGGGTACAAAGGTGTTTGATTCTGAAATTTTTAAGGCATTAAAAGTATTTAACGAAAAAGATAAAAAGGAGGAATAGTATGCCGAGAGATGAAAATATTGAAGCAGAAGGCGTTGTAGTTGAAGCCATGCGTGGCACAATGTTCAAGGTAAAATTGTCCAATGGGCATATTATTACCGCTACATTGTCAGGCAAATTAAGAGTTCACTACATAAAAGTTATGCCGGGTGATCATGTGAAGATTGAAATGTCGCCTTATGACATTACAAAAGGACGCATAACCTGGCGTGGAAAAAATTAATTACTAATACAAAAAAACAAACAAGACTAAATATATTGGAGAAAAAAATGAAAGTAAGACCTTCAGTAAAACCTATGTGTGACAAATGCAAAATAATTAAGCGTAACGGAAAAGTTATGGTTATTTGCTCTAAATCAGCTAATCACAAACAAAGACAAGGTTAGGACATAATACGAAAACGGCTGCAAATCTAGCAGTCCATTCCTTTTCGTGTAAAAATATATAAATTTTAAAACAATAAGGAGAATTCAAGGTGGCAAGAATAGCCGGTATTGATTTGCCGAGAGAAAAGAGAATTGAAATCGGTCTGACCTATATCTTTGGAATAGGCAGAGCTTTGGCAAACGAAATATTGCAAAAAACTAATGTTAACCCTGATATCAGAGTCAAAGATTTGACTGAAAATGATGTCAGCAAGTTAAGAGAATACATTGATAAAAATGTAATAGTCGAAGGTGATTTAAGAAGAGATGTTGCAATGAATATCAAAAGATTGCAGGACATCGGCTGTTATAGAGGACTTCGTCATCGTAAAGGTTTGCCCGTAAGAGGACAAAACACTAAGAGAAACGCACGCACCCGCAAGGGAAAGAAACGCACTGTAGGTCGCGGAAAGAGTGCGGGAGGTAAATAATAAATGGCAGTAAAGAAAGCAACAAAAAAACGCAGAGTAACTCGTAATATAGACAAAGGACAGGCGCATATTCAGGCGTCATTTAACAATACGTTGGTTACAATTACTGATGAGCAGGGCAATGCACTTACTCAATCCAGCGCAGGCGCATTGGGCTATAAGGGCTCAAGAAAATCTACACCCTTTGCAGCACAAATGGCAACAGAAACTGCAGCAAAAAAAGCTTATGATCAAGGTATCAGAAGTGTAGAAGTTTTTGTAAAAGGTCCTGGTTCTGGTAGAGAATCAGCAGTTAGAGCATTGGCTACAGCTGGAATTGCCGTAACAATGATCAGAGACGTGTCTCCCATTCCCCACAACGGATGCAGACCGCCCAAGCGCAGAAGGATTTAGGAGGTTAAATTATGGCTAAATATACAGGTGCTGACTGCCGTTTGTGCAGAAGAGAAGGTGTCAAGTTGTTTTTGAAGGGTGACAGATGTACCTCCAGAAAATGCGCTATTGACAGAAGACCTACCCCACCGGGAGTTCATGGAGTAGGCAGAAGAAAAGTAAGTGAATACGGATTACAATTAAGAGAAAAGCAAAAGACCAAAAGATATTACGGACTTATGGAAAAACAGTTCAAAGGTTATTATTTCAAGGCTGTTAAAGCTAAGGGTATTACCGGTGAGAATATGCTGTCTTTCTTAGAAAGAAGATTGGATAACGTGGTTTACCGTATGGGTATAGGGTTCTCAAGAGCCCAAGCACGCCAAATAGTCAATCACGGACATATCACTGTTAACGGTAAGAAAGTTGATATTCCGTCATATCAGATTGATTTGGGAGATGTTATAGCAATCAAACAAACAAGCAAGCAAAAATTTGCACATTTGAAAGAATATAGACCCATAATACCTAAGTGGTTAGATTTTTCAACTGATACCTTAGAAGGCAAAGTTCTTGCACTGCCCGTAAGAGAAGACATTGATCTTAATATTCAAGAGCATTTAATTGTCGAGCTTTACTCCAGATAATAAATTTTGGATTTTTGAAAGGAGAATATTATTAATATGATGGAAATAGAAAGACCCAAGATTCAATGTGATGAGAGTGCTGACGGCAGTTATGCAAAGTTGACTATTGAGCCGCTAGAAAGAGGTTTTGGTATAACTTTGGGCAACTGTCTAAGAAGAGTGCTGCTTAGCGCATTGCCTGGAGCGGCTATCAAGGGTGTTAAGATAGAGGGAGTTAAGCACGAATTTAGCACTATAAAAGGTGTTAGAGAAGATGTTGCTGAAATTATTCTTAATCTAAAAGGTGTTGCTGTTAAGACTGTTTCCCAAGAGCGTACCTATCAGACGGTTTTGAGACTGTATGCAGCTGCCCCCGGCGTTATAACCGCCAAAAATATAGAAACACATGCTGATGTAGAAGTTCTCAATCCTGACCATTATATATGCACATTGGATGCAGGTGCTGTTCTTGATATGGAACTTACTATCGGTAGAGGCAGAGGCTATATAAGTGCCAACGACAACAAAGACCCCAATGCTCCTATAGGTTATATTCCAATTGATTCTATTTTTACAGCAGTAAAAAAGGTCAATTATGAAGTAGGAAATACCCGTGTCGGACAAAGCATAGATTATGACAAACTGACTATGGAAGTTTATACCAACGGAACAATGTCAGCACGTGATATTGTGTCATTGTCAGCTAAGATAATAGAAGACCATATAAGACTGTTTGTCAACTTGTCTGAAAACATCAGCGGTATGGACATTTTGGTTAACCGTGAAAAAGACAAGCAGCAAAAAGTTCTTGAAATGAGCATAGAAGACATGGATTTGTCAGTGCGTTCATTTAACTGTCTCAAGCGTGCTAACATCAACACCATTGAGGACTTAACAAAACGAACAGAAGACGATATGCTCAAAGTCCGCAACTTAGGCAGAAAGTCTTTGGATGAAGTTATTGGCAAGCTGAGAGACCTCGGACTTGACCTAAAAAACAGTGATGAGTAAGGAGCTATAAATAATGGGATACAAATTAGGAAGATCCACCGACCAAAGAATGGCAATGCTTCGCAATCAGGTATCGCAGCTTTTTTGGTATGGAAAAATAAAAACAACTTATGCCCGTGCAAAATCTGTCAGCAAAATTGCAGAAAAGCTTTTGACAGCCGCTATCAATAGCCATAATGATGTGGTTAAGATAGAATTGGTTAAGATTGACGCTAAGGGCAAGGAATACAAGGTAGAGCATTATAATGACGGACCTAAGAAGCTGGCTGCAAGAAGAAAGCTTATGGCTAATCTTTATGACCTACAGGAGCAAAAAACTGAGTCAGAATCCAAGACTGCTTTTAAGGCACGTACTAAGGATATCAAACATCCTTTGATTGAAAAGATTTTTAATGAGCTTGCACCTAAATATTCTCAAAGAGTTTCTGACGGTCAAGCTGGCGGATATACCCGTATTATGAAAATGGGACCTCGCAGAGGCGACGCAGCAGAAGAAGCAATAATAGAATTAATCTAAAAATCATTATGACCAAATACCAAAATCCCCGATTATTCGGGGATTTTTTGATATATTTGGACTGTTTTATGTGCTAAAACCAAAATAGCATTTGTTGATTTCTAAGTTATTATGCTATAATATTGTTGTAACAAATACTAAAGTACACGATTTGAGCGGTATGCAATTCTTATAAAGCTTGATATCTTTGGAGGATAATTGAAGTTGGGAAAGAAAACGCTTCCAATAAAGACAGTATATTATTATGACGAAAATAAGGATGAATTTTCTGGGATAACGAGAAAACCCAAAATTATAGATGAATCCTATAAATATATTCCAACCAACAAATTATGGATTGTTTTATCAAACATTGTTTACGGTATAGTATTGATTGCCGCTTTTTTGTATTGCAAAATTAAGTTTGGATTAAAAATAGAAAATAGAGATATATTAAAACCATATAAAAAAACAGGTTATTTTCTTTATGGCAATCATACGCAAGTTCCAGGCGATGGATTTATACAAAGCCTGGTTTCTTATCCAAAGAAAAACTATGTAATAGTTAATTCTGATAATGTTGCCTTAAAGGGAACAGAGCAGATAATATTAATGCTTGGAGCAATGCCGCTTCCCACCACGATAAGAGGATACAAAAACTTTTTCAACGCCTTAGAAAAAAGATGCAAAAGCGGAAATAATATTGTTATATACCCCGAAGCACATATATGGCCTTATTATACAGGAATACGAAATTTTCCTAAGACATCGTTTTTGTATCCTGTTAAGTTTAAAAAGCCTGTTTTTGCGTTTACCGCTGTCTATAAAAAGAGAAGGTTGTTTTATTCGCCCCGAATTGTTGTAAAAATTGACGGACCGTTTTTTCCAGATGAATCTTTAACAACAGAAAAAGCAACGCAAGAATTACGAGATAGGGTATATGAAACCATGACAGCCCGTTCAAAAGAAAGTAATTGTGAATACATCAAATATGTGAAATCTGCAGACTAATAATAGAAAATAATAAGTTCTGGAGTTATATATGATCAATTTGTTATATTGTGCCAATGACTTGGTTTTTGACGGTATTATGCTGTCTTTAATGTCGGCTGTTAGCAAAACAAAATCTCCAATTAATGCTTATATAATGACAATGGATTTGACCGATATTAATAAAGACTTTAAACCTTTGGAGCAAGCACATATCAATATTTTAGATAATGTTTTAAAGATTGAAAATCCGTCTAATCAGGTGACACTAATTGACGCTACTTCAAAGTTTCTTGAAAAAATGATTGATTCACCTAATATTGCAACAAAATATACACCTTATACTTTGCTTAGATTACTAGCTTGCGAGTTTGATTTGCCAAACAGATTGCTTTATGTGGATGCCGACACAATGTTTAATGACGATATATCCAAAATTCTAAATTATGATATTACAGAGTACGAACTTGCAGGTGTAGTTGATCATTTGGGCAAACGCTTTATCAAAAAAGATTATATTAATGCAGGTGTTCTTTATCTTAATATGACCAAAATAAGAGAAACTAAGCTGTTTGACCGTGCATTAGCAATGTGTTTGAATAAGACAATGGTATTTCCCGACCAAGATGCTATTAATGAGTTGGTAACATATAAATTAATTCTGCCTAAAGAATTTAACGAACAGCATAAATGGAGAAAATCAACAATAATCCAGCATTTTGCTAAGACTATACAGTTTTTTCCTGTCTTTAAGGTAATCAATATAAAGCAATGGCATATAGAGCGTGTACAAAAATCTCTAAAACTACATGTTTATGATGAAGTTTATAAAAAATTTCTTAAGTTTAGAGCAACTTATGGAAAAGATTTTTTAAAACCGCTGCAAGTTTTTCAGCCAATAACATGGAAAGAACAGCATAAAACAAATATACAAGAGCTTAAGGCATATATTAGTCAAAACGGCGGCATCTTCAGGAAAAAAATCAAAAACTAAACATTATTTGATATAGTATTATTTACTATGAAGATTAAGCGATACTTTGAATCGGCGTCAAACGAAGTATATTAGTAGTGGAAAATGAAAAAGAAAGGAATAATCTATTTATTTATTGTTCTGATGTTAACTTTATCAAGTTGGGGCTGCACAATTGTTAATGAAAATAAGTTAGATGACGCTCGAACTATAGCAAAAGAAACCTTTGGCATGGATAAGATATTCATTGTTTCATCAGGCACAAGCAATAGTCCAATAGCATCTCAAAAAGTAAGGAGATATATTCTTTATGTTTTGGGGGAAAAGGATAATGAAATGATGATGATTATAGTTCCTGCTCTCAAAAAAGATAAAGCTTATCAAGTTGACTATCCTTTTGCTTTTACTTTTTATGAGTGTGTGGATAAATTAAATTCTTCTGAAAAAGGGATAATTTGCACGCAAGAAGATTATAAATTATTTGAAATTTATGATACTTTAGAGTCCTTCAATAGAGCGTTTCCTAATTTGAAAGAAAATGATGTTGATATAATGTTATTTATAGAATTTAAAGAGTATAGTATTGTTCAAATTAATGATGAGTGCGTTATTTACGGTGAAGGTTTTAACCAATAATTGTTATGATATAAGATAAATATAAGATAAATATAAGATAATACAAGAGCAGCACCTGTTTTATCGATATATGCACATATATACATATAAACCAAATCTTTATATATGCAGGTTTTTTCTATTAAAAATGGCTATAGAAACTCCAAATAATATTACAGCACATACCAATAATACGATTAGCCCTACTATAGAAAAAAGTTCTCCCATTACAATACCGTCACTATTGAACAGAGTAAAAAATGTCAGATATTTTATATTTTCAAGTTTGTCGCCGGTATTAGCCAGCATTTGAAGCACGTATTGAAAAATACATATACCTGCGCCTACACCTATACTGCGTCTTGAATCATCAAAAATGCAAGAACAAGCAAAACAAACACCGCCTATAAACAAATGCAGGCACAAAGCCCCAAAGTTAAGAAGCAAGAATCTCCCTATATCTAATTGATTAGGAAATGCCATAGCACTTATTGCAAGTCCCAAAATAGTAGCAAAAATTATCAAACCAAATATGCCTGTTATAAGTACGCCAATTTGAGTAAATACTACGGTTTTTCTATTGACAGGAGCGGCAAGAAGGTAAGTCATAGAGCCTCGGTCAACATGGCGGGCTATAAGTCTATTGGCGCTGATTATTGAAAAGAGCATAGGAAACAACAGCATAATAAATCCATATAGATATGCCGATATAAAACCCACAAGAGTTGTTGAAATTGGATTCATTCCAAACAGTGACATTAATTGAGGCATAGTTTGGGCAAATTGATTTAAAACATCATTAAAAGCAGGGTCAAACATATAGATTATAACAGAAAAATACATTGTAAGAACAGCCGCAAAAATCAAAAGCATTTTATAGCTTTCTTTCATGCCTCGCTTATATAAAGTGAAATTAAACATTTTTTTGCTCCCCATAATATTGTAAAAAAATCTCTTCAAGACTTTGGTTAGGTGCAGAAATATTAATTACAGGATACTTATTCATCAGAGCAATCAATTCTTTTATATTTTGTTTTATGCTTACGGTAACATTATTACCGTTGATTTCCAAAACATCAAGACCGTCTTTAGAAAACTCTACTGCCGACTCTATACTGTCTAATTGAATTACATATTTTTTGACCAAAGATTGTTTCAAAACATCAACCGAATCTATGGCGGCAAGCCTTCCGTTTTTGATAATTGACACTCTATGACAAGTGCGCTCTACCTCTTCAAACATATGAGAAGACATCAAAATCGTCTTGCCCTTTTTCTTTTCTTCTAATATCAAATCTATAAACCTGTTTTGCATCAGAGGGTCAAGTCCGCTTGTAGGTTCATCCAAAATAAGCACCTCAGGGTCATGCATAAAGGCGGCAATTATTCCCACCTTTTGTTTCATACCCTTGCTCATCTTTTTTAATTTGGCACGAAAATCAAGCTCAAAACGCTCTGTCAAATCAAGCATTAATTTATCAGTTTTGATACCCTTATATTTTATCAAAAACCTCAAAAATTCTTCGCCCGACATATCGTCAAAAAAAGCCATTTCTCCAGGGATATAACCAAGGTTTTTTTGAATCTTTGCGCTGTTTTGCCAGCAGTCCAGTCCGTAAATTTTGCAAACACCCTTATCAGGCTTCAAAAATCCCAGAAGATGACGGATAGTAGTAGTTTTTCCGGCACCGTTAGGTCCCAAAAATCCAAATGCCTCACCTTGTTTTATTGAAAAGCAAAGGTCAAAAACACCTCTATTTTTTCCATAATCCTTGGTAAGCCCCAAAACCTCCAAAGCATTCATAAAAACTCCTAAAAAAAGGTCAAAAAATTATTATATAAAAAAAGAATAACACACTTTTATGATGAAGGGAAGCCCTTTCCTATGACTTCGTTTGCCTGCGATATATAAGTAAATGAATTGGGAGCATACTCTTTTAATAAGTCATGCATGGCAGAAAGCTGACGTTTTCTAACTAAACAGATAAGCACATTATGCTCAGTATTGGTATGCATACCCTTAGCTTTTATACAGGTAACTCCGCGGTTAAGCTTGGTCATTATAACGTTAGCAAGCTTATCAGGCTCATCAATGATTATTTCAAACTTGATAGCAGTCTTAAAGCCCTGAATAATACTTTCGCTGACACGAGAGCCTACAAACATCTCCACAATCGAAAGCATAATCGGATCAAGGCTTTTCAATATTAGCGCAGAAGCCAAAACTATAACAGCATCAAACATAAAAATAAATCGAGAAATACTTGTGGCGGCATATTTTTTATTGACAAGTGCAGCAACAATATCAGTGCCGCCTGAGCTTCCGCCTATTTTTAGCATAGTAGCTAGTGCAGCACCGCCCAAAACACCTCCTGCAAGTGCAGCAAGTATTCTCTCATTAGGTGTATATTTAAAATTAATTCCTGTCCAAACTTCTAATTTGCCTAACAAAACTAACAAAATTGAGACTAATATAATAGCCGACAAGGTTTTTATAGCAAATTTCCAATTAAGATATCTAAAAGCTAAAAAAAGCAAAGGCACATTGAGTAAAAACAATGAATAACCAGAATTTATCTTACCGCCTGATATTATTTCTATAATAGCAGCAATACCTGTTATACCGCCTGGAGCAAATTTGTTTGGGATGATAAACGCATGAATAGCAATAGCTCGCAAGATTGAAGAAAAGATTATTGCTAAAATTGCAATCAATAAGGATAATACCTTTTGTTTCTTTGTTTTCATAAAAAGTCCTAAGGTGTTTTTTATAATCTATATATATGTTATCCAAAAAACATATATAAATTTAGTCAGTTCATATTAAATATATCTTTTTTATTAGAAATGTCAAGATATTGTTATAAAGTACTGTTGCTTTTGTGCCTGATTCACAGCAGTATAATTGATTAATCAAGCAATATTGTGCTATACTAAGTTTTATTTGAGAAGATTAAAAGATGGCATTAATAGAAGTAAAAAATGTAAAATACGCTTATAATTTCAATGAGCAAGATACAATCATTGCGGTTAATGATGTATCTTTTTCTATTGAAGAAGGCGAATTTGTCGCACTTGTAGGGCATAACGGCAGCGGCAAATCCACTCTTGCCAAGATGCTTAACGGTCTTATTGTGCCTATGTCAGGCGATGTTTTAATAGACGGCATGAATACTCGTGACGATGATTTGCTGTACGATATAAGAAGACAGTTAGGCGTTGTTTTTCAAAATCCTGATAATCAAATGGTAGCAACTATTATAGAAGATGATATAGCTTTTGGACCTGAAAACTTGGGATTAGAGCCGCAAGAAATAGAAAAAAGGGTTGACTGGGCATTAAATGCAGTCGGTATGCAGCAATATAGAAAGGGCATGCCTTTTCGGCTTAGCGGAGGACAAAAGCAAAGGATAGCAATAGCAGGCGTATTGGCGATAGCTCCACGTGTGCTTGTGCTTGACGAGTCCACTTCAATGCTTGACCCCAAGGGCAGAGCAGAGGTTTTGGATATTATAAAACAGCTAAGAGCAGAACAAAAGCTGACTGTTGTATTAATTACACATTATATGGACGAAGCAACAGAAGCTGACCGTATTATAGTTTTGAATAAAGGCAAAATTGCTTATGAGGGCGGAAAAGAAATATTTTTGAGAGAAGATGAGTTAAAAAGCTACGGACTTGATGTGCCTGTTCATATTCATATAGCCAATACTTTGAGAAAAAGCGGAATGGATATCAAAAACATCTGGACTCAAAAAGAGCTGGAGGACGAGATATGCCGATTATTATAGAAAATCTTTCTTACACATACAGTCCAAACACCGCATTTTCGCATGACGCTTTAAAAAATATAAGTCTTACTGTTAATGACGGAGAATACTTAGGTATTATAGGTCATACAGGCAGCGGCAAATCCACTTTTGTTTTACATCTTAACGGACTTATAAAACTAACTTCAGGCAAAATCATAATCAATGATATAGACCTTAGCAAAAAGTACGATTATAAAAAACTGCGTTCAACGGTAGGGATTGTTTTTCAATACCCCGAATATCAGCTTTTTGATGAGACAGTCGAAAAAGATATCGGCTTTGGACCAAAAAATTTGGGGCTTAGCAAAGAAGAAATAAGTTATAGAGTGCGTACTGCTATGGAAATGGTTGGACTTGATTATCAGAGTATAAAAGACCGCTCGCCATTTGAACTTTCTGGCGGGCAAAAAAGAAGAGCCGCCTTAGCAGGCGTAATAGCTATGCATCCTAAGATTTTGATTTTGGACGAGCCTACAGCAGGGCTTGACCCCAAAGGCAAGCAAAACATCTTAGATTTGGTCAAAACAATAAAAAATGCATCTAATGCAACTATCATAATGATTAGCCATAATATGGATGAAATCAATCAAAACTGTTCACGCATTGCTGTACTTAATGACGGACAACTAAAGTATTATATGAAGCCTGAAGAACTGGTTAATTACGGTAGGGAAGTTGAAGAAATGGGGTTAGAATTACCTACACCTGCCAAAATTGCACAAAATCTAAGAGAACAAGGTATTAATCTAAAAAAAGGAATTGTCAAGCAAGAAGAATTAGTTGATGAGGTCATAAAGCTGTATAAAGGAGTGCAAAATTGAGAGATATAGCTTTGGGGCAGTATTATCCCGCCAATTCAGTAGTGCATCGCATGGATCCACGCTCCAAGATAATAATTGCAGTTATATATCTTGTGGGAATATTTTTTATCAACACATACACGGTTTATCTTGCAACGATTTTGCTTTTGTTGATTGTGGTATTGATGTCCAAAGTCCCTTTAAGGCTTGTATTAAAAAGTGTCAAGCCCATGCTTTTTTTGATTTTGTTTACAGCTATAATCAATTTGTTTTTTACAGCTGTTCAAGACAAACCCTTTGTAATAGATTTGTATTTTAGAAAATGGACAGTCAGTAATATCATATTTGAAGCCAGATGGGGATTTTTACATTTTGGCATTACTTGGACAGGTGTTAATAACGCTTTGAAGATGGCGCTAAGGCTTGTACTGCTTGTCATGGGACCTTCATTGTTGACATTGACAACTACTCCCGTAACGCTTACTGACGGCGTAGAATTGTTGATGAAGCCGTTAAATATCATTAGATTTCCTGTTCATGAGCTTGCACTTATTATGAGTATAACTTTAAAGTTTATCCCTACTATAATGGAAGAAACAGACAAGATAATGATGGCGCAGCGTGCCAGATGTGCAGACTTTGACAGCGGCAATCTTTTTAAAAAAGCCAAGGCAATGCTGCCTGTATTGATTCCTTTGTTTGTAAGTTCGTTAAGACGAGCTGAAGAACTTGCCTATGCCATGGACTCCAGATGTTATAGAGGCAGTAAAGGCAGAACCAAAATGAAAATTTTGAGACTAAAAGCTAGGGACTTTTTGGGATTGTTGTTTTTTGCGGCGTTTTTATTTTTGATTTTGGCAATAAAATATAATTGGCTCTATACTTGGTTTTCTATAAGTTTTCTGAGCCGTTTGGTATAGAAAAACATGAGAATACTTTTGAGCGTGGAATATAGAGGAACTAATTATCACGGCTGGCAAAAGCAAAAAAACCTTATAACTGTAAGCCAAACAATAGAGCAGGCAATTTTTAATATAACAGGCAAAAAAACAAGCCTGCACGGTGCAGGACGGACAGATGCGGGCGTACATGCCTATAGCATGAAAGCACATTTTGACACAAACCACGGTTTGCCGCCTGAAAAATATGCCTTTGCATTAAACAACGCTTTACCTGCTGATATCAAGGTTAGAAAAAGCGAACAAGTAAGCGATAATTTTCATAGCAGATTTGATGCCATATCCAAGACATATTTATATAAAATATATCTAGGCGATTATCCCAGCGGCTTATATTATGACACTCATTACAGTATAAGACCGCCACTTGATATACAGGTAATGCAGGACGGCGCCAAATATCTTATAGGCACACATGATTTTAGGGCTTTTATGTCGCAAGGCAGCAATCCTTCATCTACAATAAGGACAATTTTTGAACTTGAAATTTTGCAAAAGCAAATGTGTTATGCATCTGGACAAGAAGTTGTCATATCAATTACCGGCAATTCTTTTTTGTATAATATGGTGAGAATTATTGCAGCACAGCTTATAAGAGTGGGCAAAAAAATAATACAGCCTGATGAAATAGCTTTTATTTTGGAATCCAAAAAAAGAAGGCGTGCAAGAGAAATTGCACCGCCTCATGGATTGTATCTGTTTGAAATTAATTATTAAAAGAATATATGCTCAACTAAGATTTTTATTCCAAGAAGTATAAGTATAACACCGCCTATAATAAGAGCCTTTTTCTCAAATTTCTGTCCTGCTATATTGCCAATCTTAGAGCCTATCAGGCACATAATCAGAGTAATCAGAGCAATAATCAAAGATGACAGATATATATTGATGCTTTCTACTGTAAGACTCAAGCCCACTGCAAACGCGTCAATACTTGTAGCCACAGCTAATATCAATAAAACCTTATTGGAAGTATAGTCAACAGGATTTTGAACTTCTTCATGCATAGCGTCAATTATCATCTTACCGCCGATAAAAGCCAAAAGTCCAAAAGCTATCCAATGGTCAAAAACTTCAACAAAACCGATTAAAAATATGCCCAAAAGATATCCAAGCAGGGTCATTCCGCCCTGAAACACAGCAAATAATGTAGCACATTTTAAGCCGAGCTTTTTTTTATTGCTGCATTCACATGCTCCGCTTGCGGCGGCTGCTGCTGCTGCATCGATAGAAAGGCTAAGCCCAATCAGCACTACGGTCAAATATCCCATTAATGATTTCCTTATATACAGAATAAAAGACTTTGGATAAAAGCCCAAAAGTCATAATCCTTAGTTCAATAGAATTTAAAAACACTAAAGAATCTTTAGTGTTTTGTAACAATAATCATATATTAAATCATATATTATTTTTTTTGGTGTTGTCAAGCCTTTATTTGCCAAATTTTAGGTTAAAAAGTGTTGTTACAATTATATTAAATAGTTTTCAAAACTATGATTTTTGAGTTATTTACTTGACAATAAAGCAAAATTTATATAGACTATTTTAGCATCTAATAGGATAAGTATGTTTTATCATTAGCCCCGACAAAATAATGCTTTCCAAAATAATCAAATATAATACTGTTTTATAACGGCGTGAAACGGTGTATAACAGGATTTATAAAAGGGTAAAAAATAATGAAGACTTTTATGGCTAAAGCGCAAGAAATAGAAAGAAAATGGTATATCATTGATGCTGATGGTGTTGTTTTGGGTAGATTGGCTTCGCAGGTTGCTTCAATTTTGCGTGGCAAGACCAAACCTATTTTTACACCTCACGTTGATACCGGCGACCATGTTATAGTTATTAATTGTGACAAGGTTGTTTTGACCGGCAATAAACTAGATGATAAAGTAAAAAAGGCATATTCAGGATATCCTGGCGGCTTAAAGACTACAATTTACCGCAAATATCTGGCTGAAAAATCAGATGAAGCAGTATATGAAGCAGTTCAAGGAATGCTTCCTAAAAACAGTTTGGGCAGAGCAATGATTAAAAAACTACGCACTTATAAGGGCGCAGAACATAATCATCAGGCACAAAAACCCGAAGCTTTGGAATTATTTAAAAGGTAATAAGAGGTTATAATTATGGCGAAAATCGCAAGCAAGAAAAAGATTCAATATTGGGGTACAGGCCGCAGGAAAAAGGCTATTGCCCGTGTAAGACTTGTTCCGGGCGGAACAGGCAATATCGTAATTAATAAAAGAGATATTGATGAGTTCTTTGGTTTGGATACATTAAAATTAATTGTTCGTCAACCGCTTGAACTTACCAAATCTACTGATAAATGGGACATCTTTGTAAATGTCGAAGGCGGAGGCTTTACCGGTCAGGCAGGTGCTATAAGACACGGTATATCAAGAGCATTAGTTGAAGCTGACGGCGAATACAAACTAACATTAAAAAAGGCAGGATTTTTGACAAGAGATCCCCGTATGAAAGAAAGAAAGAAATACGGTCTCAAAAAAGCCCGCCGTGCACCTCAGTTCTCAAAACGTTAAGATTTTATTTAAAAGATTTAAAAACCTCTTTCAAAACGAAAGAGGTTTTTTTGTGTTTGCTAACTATAATAAAATCTTGTCTTATTGATGCTTTTAAAAACTCATTATTTTCTCTGACAAGTTCTTAAAAATAAATTCTAAAACTTTCATTATAATATAAATCAAGGCAATCTTCATTTCCAATTTTCATAATAAAGAAAGACAAGATTTCATCATTGTCTTCATCGGTATTTTGTGAAGGTACGCAAGTTGCATAGTCTTTGCTTGCACCGCCTATAGAATTTATATTGCTCCATTGATAAGTCTTTTCATATTCAAAAGCACCATTTGGGTCACTAAGATCTTCACTGCTGACTTTAGACGCCGCAATTTTGAAAACGCCGTTATCTATTTCGTTAAAATTTGCTATAATCTTTCCTTCAGAATAAGTTAATTCAATCTCTTTTATAAATATCCAATTATTATAATAATAAACCAAATATTTATATGTTTCTTCTGCGATGAGTTGGTTCCCATCATATACATTATACTTTAGAGAACTATCATCTTCAAGTTCAATTTGATTGACACCGCTTATCAAATCTGTATATATTTCATTATCAAAGACATCAGAACTACTTACTGCTTTTATATTAGGGTTAATAGATTCATTAGTAAATGCAAAGCTTTGTTTGATTTTATAAGAATAGCCTTGAGGTAAGGGATCGCTTGCGAGATAAATATTATTTTTATAAGTGTACCCGCTAATTCTTATATTAATCTCAACTGTTTGAGAAATCAAATTGTTAAGATTATCATCATAATACGATTTTATAACGAGGTCCTTTGAATCCAGACCATAATAATAACCCTCCCAATCATTTTCACCAAATTTTATTTCCAAATCTTTACCTTTAGTTGAATCAAAAACATCAACGCTTTCAAGCACCAGATGCACATTTCCAATAGGATCTTGATATACATTTTTGATCTCTAGAGTATTTTCTTGGCTGACTTCAGTTTTTTGGCATGCTGTAAAAGAAAAAGCCGAAATCAAAAGTATTAACACAAGGGTTAATTTTAACAAAGCATGTTTTTTCATAGTAACCTTTCCTTATTATATATTAATGTAATTATAACATAAAAAAGGCACTTCTTACCGAAATGCCTTTTTAAACTGTTTTATCTAGTTTTGCTGAGTTTTGGGTCTTATGTCCTCATAGAAAGCGGCTCTTGTTGCTTGCTGATAAGGTCCGACCAAAATTATCAAAATACCAAAAGATAACATCGTCAACAGTATCCAGCCTATAAAGCTAAGGTCAAGTAAAAACAGCTTAGCCTTTTTGCCGTCCATTAATTGTCGGCTTGCCGTTATACAATCACTGGCACTCATATTAGGATTATCAATAGCAATATATTCTGCCATCGAATAAGAATATGCTTTGATGATACCGGGTATAAAGAAAAGTAAAGACCATAAAGCAACAAAGATCATTTTGAGAAGGTATAAAATCATAGTTCTTACAAAATCACCTTTAGTAATCGGTTCAAAAAGCGTTCCGTATGACAGTTCTTCACGGCGCACAGCTCTTAAATAAAATAAGTACATACCGACGTAAAAAGGTCCAACAATAATTATTCCAAAGAATGTTCCCCCAATGCCTGAAATAACTATCATTGAAAGGATAAAAAACAATATAGACTTTCCCCAGTCATTACTGATAGCATTCCAGCCAATCTGCCGGTATTCTTTACATCTTTTCATAATATTACTCCTACCAAAGAAATTAATTAAATAATACCATTTTTAATAAAAAAATATAAGTATTTATCTTAATAATATATGAGAATACGGTTATAAAATGATTAAAAATAACATTAAATAAACACTTTTAGTATTTTATTATAAATGTTAAAATAAAATGGATTTATGGACACTATTATTTTTTATTACAGCGGAACAGGAAACTCGTTGTTCATTGCTAAAAGTCTAGCCCGAAAATTGAACGGGCAATATATCAATATTGCAAGATATCTAAACAATTCTCAACAAGAGCCAATTAACGCTGATACGGTGGGGATTGTTTTCCCCTGTTATGCATACACTTATCCCAAAATTTTGAATAGATTTATTAAAAAAATAAAATCCTTACTAAACTTTAAGTATATGTTTTTGATTGTCACGTATGGTTCAACCTTTGCTAAGGCAACTGACCAGTTGGCAAAAAAGCTAGAAAAGAACGGTCTTAAGACCCATTATACGGCAGGAATATTAATGCCTGAAAACTATATAGCGGTCTTTAAGCCTGATTTGAAAGATGTTATAGAACAAAAAATAAGCAATGCAAAGATAAAGACAGAGCAAATAGCAAATGACATAAAAAACAAAATACAATACAGCAAAAGACATACCAATGTTTTGGATTATATAAAAACCTTTGTTATAGGAACTATATTTAATGTATTTCTCAATTTTGCTCATATCTTCTTCAAAACAAAAAAGACCTGTACGGCTTGCGGTATATGTACCAAGGTTTGCCTGTCTAATAATATAATTATCAAAAAAGGCAAGCCAAAGTTCGGCAATAGATGTACGCAGTGTATGGCGTGTCTTAATTGGTGTCCTAATAAATGCATAGACTATACATTTTTGACAAAAAAGCGGGCAAGATATA
>CALAYY010000089.1 GCA_937895465.1 uncultured Clostridia bacterium
TATCCCTTCATAGTCTTATATCTGGGAATTATATCTTTCATAACACGGGTCAAAATATGACCGATATGCGGTTTTCCGTTAGCTGTAGGCGGTCCGTCATAAAAAGTATATTCGGGCTTGCCTTCTGTGTTTTTTAAGGTTTTTTGAAAAATATCATTTTGTTTCCAAAAATCAATGACTTTTTTCTCTCGGACAGTAAAGTCTAATGAACTGTCAACTTTATCGTACATATCATAACTCCAAAAATTATATAAAAAATGAAAAGAAAAATATTACCCTTAATTATCGTTTAAACCCTAGATTTTGTCAAGAATATTACTAAACGCAAGCCAATCCGATGAGGTAATGACTGCAACTACTGGTGCGGTATTATCTCCGTATCGGGTAAGCAAAATTGCTTTCAGTCTGGGGTTTTGGGCATAAGCGGTCAAAACATCTATGATGCTTGCACCTGTTGATAAAAATATATATTCTCTTGAATTAATATTGACAATATCGCCTAGTTTGATTTTTTTTAAGGCGGCGGCACTTACACAGTCGCTTGACTGCAAAAGCCTGACAAACATATTAAGAATTTGCTTAGAATTAACTACGCCGATAATCTGCTTCCCTTTATATATAGGAATGTTGGAATAGTTGTGTTTAAAAATAGCATCTATAAGATCAAACATATTTTGATCATCCTCAAAGGCAACAACTGGCTTGATTTTGAGTACATCCAACACACTGGGCGGTGAGGTCAAAAGGTGTGCTATATGACAGATAAGACTTACTGTTTCTTCATTGGGCTCGGCAATAATCTTGTCTGTGGATTTGTGTACTATTGCGTTACGAAGCCTTCCGAAATCATAAAGTTCATCTTCATATTTTTTGATAAGCTGATTTCTTGATGAGGTCTGCCTAAGCAGTTCAGAAAAATTGATAATCTTAATATCTAAATTGCTGAACTTAAAAATTTCTTTATGCTTTTTGTTGTTATTGCAAAGCTTGTTCCATATATAATATTGTTTTGATTATCTCTAAGTCTAAAAGTTGTAATACCTACTAATTCTCCTGTTTCAGTAATTAATGGACCTCCGCTATTGCCTTCATTAATAATTAATGATAGCTGAACAGCCTCTATGGTAATATCTTCATACTTAACATTTCTAAAAAGGTGCTGCAACATTACCATTAATATACGCCAATCCATAACCGTTTCCATTACCTATGGTATGAATCTTTTGCCCATACTTTAATTCTTCTGAGCTACCGATATTAAAATAACATCCTGTCTCTTTATCTATCTGTAATAATGCCAGATCACTTTCATCTGAAATCGATATAATATCTACTTTTATATATTCAGTCTCATTATAAAATCTTACATAAATATTTTCATATAAAATAAAATCGTCAGATGAAAAATCATAAACTTGAATTACATGTCTATTAGTCAAAATCAATCCGTCTTTGCTGATTACAGTTCCAGTAGCATTAC
>CALAYY010000090.1 GCA_937895465.1 uncultured Clostridia bacterium
GATAGAAGTTATATCAGCAAGACTAAATTCGATTCCGGGAATCAGTCCTATCCCTGCTGCTGCCAATATTGTAGCAAAAATACCAAATTGTGCCGCAGCCCCAAACAATAATAGCTTAGGGTTAGAAAGCAAGGGTCCAAAATCAATCATTGCACCAATACCAATAAAGAGTAAAAGCGGTAAAGCTTCGGACGCTTCAATACCGACATTAAAAAGCCATTGAATTATTCCGCTTTCTCCCAAAACACCCGAAAGCGGTATGTTGACAAGTATAGCGCCAAAGCCCATAGGTAACAAAAGAGCGGGTTCCATCTTTTTCTTAATAGCCAAGAAAATAAGAACACCGCCTATAAGCCACATAACTACTTGCTGCCAAGATATGGCTGTAATACCTTCCAGTAAAAATTCCATATGTAAACCTCTAATCTTATAGTAAAAATTTTATTCTTTTTAATTATTTTATTACAAAAACAACCAATTTAATATATCATCTTAAATAATGCATTGTCAAGTTTAATGCATTGCAGATAATATTCATTATATTGCATTATTCTTATAAGACTATTTTTTGAAATATACTATATTTTTATATAAAAACTTTTTATTCATCAAAAAAAATATGTTATAATCTTAACAAAACAGGAGGCAATGTCTTATGAATAGTTTTTTTGCTTTTTTAAACAGAATGAAATTTATTCAGCGTTGGAGTTTGATGCGCAGTACAATACCCGAAAACATATCTGAACACTCTCAACAGGTTGCAACTATAGGACATTGTCTTGGAGTTATTAATAATGCTGTTTTTGGAGGAGATGTAAATCCTGATACTGTATGTTCAATTGCCGTTTTTCACGAGGCTACAGAAGTTATTACTGGTGATTTGCCGACACCTATAAAATATTATAATATGTCATTAAATTCTGCATATAAAGAATTGGAAGATATTGCGGCTGACAAGCTACTTAGCTATCTTCCGGAAGAATTGCAAGAATATTATAGTGACCTAATAAAGCCAGACACTTCATCTTATGAATATAAGTTGGTAAAAGCTGCGGACAAAATCTGTGCGTTAATAAAATGCATTGACGAATTAAAAGCAGGCAATACAGAATTTAGAAAAGCAAAATTAAGTATAGAAAAAGAAATTGCACGGTTTAATATCCCAGAAGTAAAATATTTTTTGGATAACTTTTTGGACGCTTTTTCTCTTTCATTAGATGAATTATCCCAAGAATAATATCAAAAAAGCGTATTACAACAATACGCTTTTTGTATGTCATTATTTTAGATAAATACAATAATCCAAAATTACTTTTCCATGTTCATCGGGTTTTGTAAATCTGGGGCAGTTATATCTTTCAAAACACCATGTATCTGCCGAAATCCAGTTTTGTTCTTCTAATTTCTTTATACACGCATTATGAGGCTTGTCACCATAAATCTCTCCGTTTGCTTCAGAGCCGTAAATCCAATTAACGCCAATATCTCCTTTTGAAATATCGACATATTGAAAGTCTTGGGGCACAGGAGTATCTTCTTTGAAAAACATACCAATCCAATATTCAAAGATATTGTCATTCATCCGCATACAGCCTACATAAGAATTTTCGTTTTCAGGCAATGATTCTAGCTTTTCCAAAGCTTCAAACCTATTAGTCCTAAACCAGTCTTCCCATTGACTTGAAAAGCTGCCAAATTGGTCTCTGTCTTTATCGGTATAAGGTATGCCGATTAATCGAAGAGAAGGCATTGTTTGTTTGTAAGTTTTAATAATTTCAAACATTTTTATCCCCTTATAATATATATAATACAAAAATTATAATATAAAAAAATAAAAATGTAAACTAAAATAAACAAAAGTTTAAATAAAAAACCGTCAATAATTGACGGTTGAAAAACATTACATCTATTAAATTTTAAAGCGAAAAGGCAGGGGATAGATCTATATTACCGCCGTTGAGGTCTTTTACAAACAATGCTCTTATATAGCCTTTGGAAAAGTCGGTAGAATGCACATAAAATTCTCTGCCATAATAGTATTTTGCCAGCTTGTAGTATTTTGAATTGGTATGAAGAGCTATAGCCTTGTATCCGTTAATCGCACATTCATCTATTACTTTATTAATAAGCTCACTACCCACACCGTTATTATTAAGTTCAGGGTCAACGCCAAATCTGTATATATAAGCTAATTGATTGGATAAAGTTTTGAATCTAATTGACCCTACAGGGTGGTTATCAAGATAAGCAACATATACATTGTTCTTGATTATATCGTTTCTTACATCATCTAAAGTTTCCAAAAGTGCAGGAGAAATAAAAGTGGAGCTGGAGTTCAAAGCCTTTTGATAAACAGAAAATGCCTTGTGTGTTAGATTTAGAATCCAATCAGAATCACTGATATCAGCCTTTCTTATTTCAAGCATTTTTAGTCCTTCATCAAAAGAGTCATAACGGCTTTTTGGACATGCATTCTGTTTTCTGCCTGTTCAAAAACCACGCTTGCAGGAGAGTCTATTACATCTTGAGTTACTTCTTCACCGCGATGGGCTGGCAGACAATGCATAAAGACAGCTTCCTTTTTGGCTTTTTTCATTATGTCTTGATTAATTTGATAGGGCATAAGCGCTTTTGATTTCTTTTCATCATTTTGCTGTCCCATGCTAAAAAACACATCGGTATAAATAACATCAGCATCAACTGCGGCTTCTTCTAGGTTATCAGTAACAGTTATTTTGCCCCACTTCTCCGCTTCTTTTATGACATCAGCATTAGGCTCAAAACCTTTTGGAGTGGCGCAAGCAATTTCCATGCCTGTTTTGGCGCAAGCCAAAATCAAGCTATTGGCAACATTATTGCCGTCTCCCGAATATACAAGCTTCAATCCGTTCAAATGTCCGAAAATCTCATAAACGGTCATTATATCTGCAAGAGCCTGACAGGGATGGAAATCATCAGTAAGCCCGTTAATAACAGCAAAATCACCATACTTTGCCAATTCTTCAACATCAGACTGTAAAAATGTCCGTATCATTACGCCGTCGATTCCATAACGGGAAAGAGTTTTGGCGGTATCGTGTATGGTTTCGCCTCTGCCTAACTGAATATCGGACGAGGACAAAAATAGGGCATGACCGCCAAGCTGTCTTATTCCTTGTTCAAAACTGACGCGTGTTCTCGTGCTTGACTTAGAAAAAATCATTGCAAGAGTTTTGTTTTTTAACAACGGTTTGTTGACACCTTTTTTATAAAGGTGCTTTAACTTTATACCAAGACTAATTATTTCAAAAATTTCTTCAGAAGAATAATCCATAAGGTTAAGCAAGTGTTTATGGTTTATTTTTTCCTTAGGACGGTATTGAGTAATATCCATCATTTTACCTCTTTATTCAAACTTAAAACACTATCCAGACAATCAACCATATCGTCTATCTGTTTTTTGTTAATTATAAGCGGCGGACAAAATCTCAAAGTGTTATTGCCGCAACCGATTATAATATAGCAGTTTGATAACATATTGTCTATTATATCCTTAGAATTTATCCAAGCCTCAAGCTCAAGACCAATCAGCAGTCCCAACCCTCTGACATCTTTTACAGCAGAGTGTTCTTTTAGTGTCTTAAGTTTTTCCAAAAAATATGTTCCTATATCTTGCGTATGCTCAATAAGTCCGTTTTTTAATTTTTTTAAAACAATCAATGAAGCAGAACAAGCCAGAGGATTTCCGCCAAAGGTAGTGCCGTGATCGCCCTTTGAAAACGCATTGGCAACATCATTGCGTGCTAGGACTGCACCTATGGGAACACCGCCGCCAAGACCTTTTGCCAAAGTTATAATGTCCGGAACAATACCGTAATGCTCATAACCAAACATTTTTCCTGTCCGTCCCATTCCTGTCTGAACTTCGTCAATAATCAATAATATGCCGTTGTCTTTACAGATTTGGGCTGTTTGCTTTATATACTCTTTATCAGCTATTATTACTCCGCCTTCACCTTGAATGACCTCAAGCATTATTGCACCCACTTCATCTGTTACGGCATCTTTTAGCGCTTCAATATCATTAAAAGGAACATAAACAAACTTCTCAGGCAACGGAGCATAGGGTGCAGAATATTTTGACTGACCTGTGGCGGCAGTGGTTGTAAGTGTTCTGCCATGAAAAGAATTTTTTGCCGTTATTATTACAGGTTTTTTGACGCCTTTGTTGTAATAATACTTTCTTACCAGCTTTATTGCGCCTTCATTGGCTTCTGCACCGCTGTTACAAAAGAAAACCTTGTCAAAATCAGAGCCTTCAATTAACTCTTTGGCACACTTAGCCTGAACAGGAGAATAATACAAATTGCTAAGATGAATAATATCTTTTGCCTGCTCGGAAATTGCGTTTACAAGGTCAGGGTCATTATGACCAAGACAACTAACCGCAATCCCTGCGCCAAAATCAGTATATTCCTTATTGTTGATATCGTATAGCTTGCAGCCTTCTCCATGCGTAAAGCAAACATTAGCACGGTTAAACACAGGCATATAATATTGGCTATCAATATTTTTTATTTCTTCAAAATCCATCATTTTGTCACCATTGTTCCTATACCTTTATTGGTAAATATTTCAAGTAAGATAGGGTGGGGTGTTGTTCCATTGATTATATGAACTTTGGGAACTCCTTGTTCAATACCTTTTACGCAGCTCATAACTTTAGGAATCATACCGCCTTTTATCTCGCCGTCATTAATCATCTTTTTGATTTCGTCAGCAGAAATTATTGAAATCAAAGTCGAAGGGTCTTCTGGGTTTTTTCTTATACCGTCTATATCGGTTAAGAATATGAGCTTTTCTGCACCAATTCTTGAGGCAATTTCGCCGGCGACCAAATCCGCATTAATGTTGTAAGCCTCTCCGTTACTATCCGTACCTATTCCTGCGATTACAGGAATTAATTCATCATTTGATAATTGGTTTAGCAGGGAGGTGTTTATGCCGATTATTTCACCGACATAGCCAAGATCCATTCCGTCAGGGGAATAATATTTTTTGACTTCTATTAGCTGAGCGTCTTTGCCGCTAAGTCCTATTGCCTTAACGCCCAAAAGATTGAGCCTGCTTGCTATATCCTTATTAATTTTGCCGCCCATAACCATTTGCACTATTTCCATAGTGTTTTTATCGGTTATCCTTAAGCCGTTATGAAATTTTAAAGGAATGTTGAGTTTTTTTAGATAAGCATTGATTTCAGGGCCTCCGCCATGCACCAAAATCGGATTAACACCCACAATTTTTAGCATTGCAATATCCTGCATAATTGTGTTGATTATACTCTCATTTTGCATTGCGTTGCCGCCATACTTTATGACAACGGTTTTTCCCGACAGAGCGTTGATATAAGGCAAAGCTTCACACAGCACATTTGCCTTTTCTATAAGTTGTTCCATGCTTTGGTTGCTATCATTATATATAATTTCGCTTAGCATTTTTTCTCCTAAATGAGTCCGATAGTTTCATCAAGACCACACATAATATTCATATTTTGTACTGCCTGACCTGATGCACCCTTAACCAAATTATCAAGAATGCTTATAATTATTAAAAGATTATTCTTTTTGTCTATCCTAAACCCAATAAATACATTATTAGTTCCTGTTATCCATTTTAACTGAGGCAAATCTTTGGTTATATTGATAAAAGGCTCATTGCCATAGTATTTGTTATACAAGTCATATATTTCATTTTCACTGACTTGATGTTTTAAGGGAGCATATATTGTACTCAAAATTCCTCTGTTAACAGGAAGAAGATGAGGAGTAAAATTAACAACAACATTCTTGTCAGTGCTAAGGCTTAATACTTCTTCTATTTCAGAGGTATGCCTATGAGTTGTAACCGCATAAGCCTTAAAGCTTTCATTAACCTCAGTAAAATTAAGGTCAATATCGGCTTTTTTGCCTGCTCCGCTTGTTCCGCTTTTGGAATCAATAATTACGCCAGTATGCGATATAACATCCTCTTTAATAACAGGATAAAGAGGTAAGATGCTAGACGTCGTATAACATCCTGGATTGCCGATTAAAGACGATTTTTTTATCTTATCACGGTTAATTTCAGGCAGTCCATATACAGCATCATTTAATAATTGAGGAGCCGCATGCTTAACTTTATAAGTGCTTTCATAAATCTCAAGATTTTTATATCTAAAATCAGCTGAAAGGTCTATGACTTTTACGCCTTTATAATAAAGATCAGAACAAAGCCCGCTGCTTGCAGCATGGGGAAGACACGAAAAAACAACGTCCATTTCGGATAATTCTTTTATATTGGGGTCAGTAAAAACCTTATCTTTTAATTTAGTGAGATTGGGATACACATCAGTAATCTTTTTGCCTTGCTCACTTCGGCTGGACATTATCTGCAGATTAGCTTGATTGTGTCCTGACAAAATCTTCATCAGCTCTGCGCCTGTATAACCGTTTGCGCCTATTATACCTATATTTATCATATTTAGCTCCTATAATAGTTAAAATTATAATATAATATGAATAATTATGCAAGTAAATGTATATATATTTTATTTATTTTTTTATAATTATGTTGCTTTGCTGTTTTTTGTGCAATTTATATAAACAAAAACAAAAATTTTGTATAGAATTCTGATGTTATTTTGATTTTTGTGATGTATCATATTAGCATACAAATAATATATATTTTGGAGGAAAAAATGGCAAGTGTATCTTTAAGACATATCTACAAGATATATCAAGGCGGAGTAAAAGCCGTAAGTGATGTTAATCTAGAAATTCAGGATAAAGAATTTATTGTTCTTGTCGGCCCTTCCGGTTGCGGAAAATCCACAACATTGAGAATGATTGCCGGACTTGAAGAAATATCCGATGGCGAGCTTTATATTGACGGCCGTCTTGTTAACGATGTAGAACCCAAAGACCGTGATATAGCAATGGTTTTCCAAAACTATGCTTTGTACCCTCACATGACGGTTTATGATAACATGGCATTCGGTCTTAGACTTCGTAAAATGCCTTCAGCAGAAATTGATTCAAGAGTAAAAGAAGCTGCTAACATTTTGGGAATAACTGAACTTCTTTCCCGTAAACCTAAGGCTTTGTCAGGCGGACAAAGACAGCGTGTTGCTTTAGGACGTGCTATAGTTCGTGAGCCTAAGGTTTTCTTGTTGGACGAACCTCTGTCAAACTTGGACGCAAAACTTCGTGTTCAGATGAGAACAGAAATAACCAAACTTCATAACAGACTGGCTACTACATTTGTTTACGTTACTCACGACCAGACAGAAGCTATGACAATGGGTACCCGTATAGTGGTTATGAAAGACGGTCTTGTTCAGCAGGTTGACACCCCTCAAAACTTGTTTGACAGCCCTTGCAATATGTTTGTTGCTACCTTTATAGGTACACCTCAAATGAACTTGTTTGATGCTATGCTTGAAAGAAACGGCAAGAATCTTGTTGTCAAATTTGGTAATAACACTATAGAATTACCCGAATCAAAATCAAAACTTCTTACTGATGAAGCTTATATTGGAAAAGAGATTATTTTCGGCGTAAGACCTGAAGATATTCATGATGAAGAAATTTTTATTGCTTCCTCACCTAAGACTATAATTTCAGCAGAAATAGATGTTGTAGAAAAACTTGGTAACGAAACCATAATGTACACTAAGGTTGACGGCAAAGAAGACTATACAGTAGCAAGAGTTGATGCTAGAACTCAGGCAGTAAGCGGAGACGTTGTAAAGCTTGCTATTGATGCTAATCATATTCATATGTTTGACCCTGAAACAGAATTGTCAATTTTGGGCGTTCCTCATTATAACTTTATTTCGGCTAAAGTCAGTGAAAAAGAAGGCAAATTAAGCGCAAAATTTGGCAATAATGTTATTCAATTTGGAGAAGGTTCAGCGAAAACTTTGACCAATCCTGAACTTGCTAACGGCGAAGCGTTGTTAGGAATTAAGCCTGAAAGCGTATATATTGCTTTGGAAGAAACTGAAGATTTTGTTTTGGATGCTGATGTTGACTTTGTGGAAGATGCTGAAGTTTACAAAAATGTATATCTCAAATTAGACGGTAAGCGTGGATTGTTTGCATTAAGAGTTGCTCCTGATGCCGCAATTAGCGGAAAGAGCAAAATTAAACTTGCTATTAAGGTTGACGAAATAGTATTTTTTGACCCCGCTACCGGTGCAAGAGCATCAAGCGCTTTAGAAGTTCCTGTTTTCAATGAATTTGAGGGAGAAGTAGGAGTTGTTACCAAAGGCAATACCCTTTATACATTAACAGTAGCAGGCAAAAAAGTTGTTTATCCTGAATATGTTAAAGTTAAAGAAAGTGCAGTAGGCTCCAAAGTGGTTGTTAAAATCAATCCTGCCAATGTAGTATTTAACAAAGCCGAAGTTGCAGCTGCTAAGAATACATTTAAGGGTGTTGTTCGTGCAGTTGACAATACTGGAACTGAAGCTATTGTTCTTATTCAGTTAGAAGGTACAGGCGAGGCGTTCTATGCAAGAGTTTCATCTGACTTTAACGCTTTGGTAGGCTCCAAGGTTAAGTTGGGTGTAAAATCTGAAAACTTTGAATTGTTTGATAATGATGGCAATAGCTTGTTAGAAGTTGCCACAGCTTAATAAAAATTTAACATAATATAACAAAGACTGTCCTAAAAAAATAGGGCAGTCTTTTGTATTATGGTATAATTAAGAAAAGGAGGAACTTTTATGGGTATACAGCAGGATTATGACGATATAATGCAAACCAGCGATATGATTTGTCCTAATTGCGGTTCATTGGATATAGTTGAAGCATCTTTTGATAAGGACTTGTATCTTTGCACAGAATGCGGACAGATATTTGGTGCGGCGATAGAAAAAGACGATGAATAATATATAACTTTTAAAATAAAAAACACCGCCTTTTTATGGCGGTGTTTTATTGTATAAGAAAACCCCACGTTAGACGTGGGGTTC
>CALAYY010000091.1 GCA_937895465.1 uncultured Clostridia bacterium
TACTGCAGCTAGACGGGGCATATTATTTAAAGGCGGAGATGTTTTGGAGCGGGCTCATAATATAAGAGTCGTAGTCTTTGATAAAACAGGAACAATAACTGAGGGCAAGCCGCAAGTAAAAGAGATTGTAGAGATAGCCAAAGACAAGCAGCATATTCTTGACTTGATAATGTCTGTAGAGATGCAGTCTGAGCATCCTCTAGCCCATGCTATTGTACAAAAAGCCAAAAGTTTGGGCGCAAAATATATTGAACCGCAAAGTTTTATTTCTGTTGCAGGCAGAGGAATCAAGGCAAAAGTTAATGATATTGAGATATTAGCAGGCAACCTTGCATTTATGCAGGAAAACAATGTTGAAATTGAGAAGTACAAAGACTATACCAAAAAAGGCGGGACGGCAGTCTATATGAGTGAAAACAATATTTTGACCGCTGTATTTTTGATAACAGACACTATAAAAGAAAATGCCAAAGCCGCTATACTAGAACTTAATCATCAAGGTATAAAAACCATAATGCTTACAGGCGATACAGCGCATGCCGCCGAGCTTACCGCCCACGAAGTAGGGATATCGGATTATATTGCCGAGGTCTTGCCGACACAAAAAGAAGAAAACATAAAAAAGCTAAAGCAAGACGGCAACATTGTAGCAATGGTAGGCGACGGAATAAACGATGCGCCCTCACTTGCCAGTGCTGATGTAGGTTTTGCTATGGGAACAGGAACAGATGTCGCAATTGAAGCTGGAGATATTACGCTTTTGCACGGAGATTTGAAAAAAGTTGCTGATGCTATTTTTATCAGCAAACGTACAATCAGCAAAATAAAGCAAAACTTATTTTGGGCATTTATCTATAATGTTATCGGAATACCGCTTGCCGCTTTTGGGATTTTGAGTCCTATGATTGCAGGTGCGGCAATGGCACTAAGCTCTGTTTCGGTAGTGACCAATTCTTTGCTTTTGAAAAGACAAATTGAATCCAAAAGCTAAAGCTTTTTACATTATTATGATATAATATAAAAAAACAGAATCTAAAGGAGCAAGTAAGCAAAAAATGTATTATATCGGAGTAGATATCGGCGGAACTAATATAAAAGTCGGAGTAGTTGACAGCAAAGGCGAGATTTTGAAAAAATCGTCTTTTGCAACGGAAAGCAAAAGACCTTATATTGAAATTATAAAAGATATTGAAATTACCATAAGAAGTTTGATAAATGGTTTAAAAATTAATTTAAACGATGTAAAAGCAATAGGAGTGGGCTCGCCTGGTATAATAGACAGTAATAGCGGCACAGTTGTTTATACCAACAATATTAACTGGGAAAATGTTCCGTTAGGAAAAGAGCTTACTGCCCTTACAGGAATACCTTCTTATGTCCATAACGATGCCAACGCTGCGGCAATGGGCGAATGGAAGTTTGGTATGGGTAAGGGACTAAAAGATATAGTGCTAATTACAATAGGCACAGGTGTAGGCGGCGGAGTGATTATTAATGGGCAGCTTTTTGAAGGTAATTATTCGGCAGGAGCGGAGCTTGGACATATCCGTTTGGGCGGAGAAGGATATCCTTGCACTTGCGGCAGAACGGACTGTTTTGAAACCTATTCTTCTGCTACTGCATTGATTAGATTTACCAAGCAAGCAATGGAAATTAACCCTGACAGCAAAATGTGGGAATATGTAGGCAAGGATATAGATAAGACGAACGGTAAGACAGCTTTTGAATGTGCTAAGTTACAAGACAAGGCAGCAATAGAAGTAGTAAACAAATACATATATTATCTTGGGGAAGGACTTGCCAATATGGCTAATATCTTTAGACCTGAGCTTATAATCTTGGGCGGAGGAGTATGCGCTCAAGGCGAATATCTTACTAAGCCGTTACAAGAGCATTTGGATAGAAACATTTATGCCAAAGGTTTGATTCCTACGGTTAAGATAGTGACCGCAAGCTTAGGCAATGATGCAGGGATAATAGGTGCAGCTGCACTTGGGATAGCAAAACATGAGTAAAAGAGCTTTGCAGATTATTGCAATAATCGGACTTATTTTTATGGCGGCTTTTGCTATATTCTTTACAATCGGTTTGTATTTTAGATTCAAAGAGCCGTACAATGCGCTTGCGCTTTTTTCTCTTATAATAGGAGCACCTTTGGCTTGTATTGTTTGGTTTTTCAAACGCAGAGAAAAAAACACTCAAGAACTATTGAAAAAGCTAAATGAACAGGATGATTTTGAAGAAACAGATAATGAAACAGATAATGAAAATTTAAATAATGATGACCAAAATAATAATTTGCAAAAGTAAATAAACATAATGGAAACAGTAATAAGACAACCCGATGAACAATCGCTTGCACATGCCAAAGAAATAATCAACAAAGGCGGGCTAGTTGCCTTTAAAACAGAAACGGTGTATGGCTTGGGTGCTAATGCGTTTAACGAGCAAGCGGTAAAAGACATCTTTACCGTCAAAGGCAGACCTGCTGATAATCCGCTTATAGTGCATCTAGCTGATAAGTCCCAAATACTTTGGGTCGCAAAATCCATACCGCCTTTGGCTAAGAAACTTATAGATGAATTTTTGCCTGGTGCATTAACTTTGATTTTGGAAAGAGCAGATAATGTGCCTTCAGTAATAAGCGCAGGGCTTAGTACAATAGCAGTAAGAGTGCCTTCTGATAAGACAGCAAACGCTTTTATAGCTTGGGCAGGCGTTCCTATAGCCGCTCCTTCGGCTAACACATCCACCCGTCCAAGTCCTACGACAGCTTTGGATGTTTATGAAGATTTAAAAGGCAAGATTGAGCTTATCTTAGACGGCGGAGAATGTACTATAGGGCTTGAATCCACTGTTATAGATGCCCGTACCGAAACACCTGTTATATTGAGACATGGCGGAGTAACGGTAGAACAGATAGAAAAAGTTTTGAAAGTTAAAGTAAAAACCAATATTTCTGACCCAAAAAAGCCTATTGCTCCCGGCATGAAGTACCGACATTATGCTCCTAATGCGTTGATGTATTATGTCTCCTATGACAAGCCCGAAATGGTTGAAAAGCTATATATGCAATGCCAGCCTCAAAAAACTGTAGTTATGGCAATAGAAAACACGTTGCCAGCCCCAAAAGATTATCAAAACTTTTGCAGTTTGGGAATTGACGCTAGAGATGCGGCGCATAATCTTTTTAGGGTTTTGAGAGAGTTAGAAAAGCAATATGAGGTAATAATTGCCTATGCTTGCCAAGAAGAAGGGTTAGGTGTAAGCGTTAATTCGAGAATGAAGCATGCGGCGGGCGAAAATATAATATAAAAGGGATAAGATCATGAGCGAACAATCCCCAAAAAAAGTTATGTTTATTTGCACAGGTAATACCTGCCGTTCTCCTATGGCTGAAGTTATCTTTAAGTCTTTTCTAAAAAAGCAAAACCTACATAATGATTTTAAGGCAAGTTCTGCTGGACTATGCGCCCAAAAAGAGCAGATAGCCCAAAATTCCAAAATAGCACTTGAAAAACTGGGTTATACTCCGCCAAAATCAAGACTGTCTAAGCAATTGACCAAAAATATGTTAAATAATGCTGATATTGTATTTACTATGACGGATAGGCAGAAAGCGCAAATTCAAAATTATAATAAAAATGTTTATTCTATATCTGAAGTGTTGGGTTATGAAATTAATGACCCTTATGGAAAAACGCCGCAAGATTATCTTAATTGTGCTATAGACTTAGAAAAAGCAGTAAAAAAGATTTTAAATACATTTATAAAACAATAAAAAGAACATTAAGCCAAATATTAATATCCAAACATAAATAGGAGCAAAAGAAGAATGATAGCTATAGGAAATGACCATGCAGCTTTAAATCTCAAAAAGACTGTTATAGAATTTTTAGAATCTCACAATATGCCATATAAGGATTTTGGGGCATTTGAAAAGGTTGAAGGAATAGATTATCCTGACTATGCGTTAAAGGTAGCACATGCTG
>CALAYY010000092.1 GCA_937895465.1 uncultured Clostridia bacterium
TTATATTCGGTTGTAACATCTGCAATTATTTCTAATATTTCAGATGCTAAAAAATCTTTGGAGTTGATGTCATATATAGTTTCAAGCATATCTAAAATATGCCGTTTAATACCTTGCGTATTTCCGTACACCATAAAAATTACCTCATTTAAAATTATAAAATGGATTTAAAAAATAAAAATATTAAAAAATAAAGTGAATTATAAAAAGAATAATTTCATAATAAGATTATTATATAATGCCGTTATATTTTAGTCAACTAAGTTAAGCTTATAAAAAAAGACGGCATAAATGCGATCAAAAATTAGTTATTTTTATTTAGATTTTTTGTCCTTATACAATTAAGATAAATCAACTTGACAGTAACAAGCTATTCAGTTAATGTTTTAGATATAGTTTTAATTTTCGGCTTCAAAGTGTTATTAAAAAGGAGATCTTCCAAGTTATGATAGTAGATGTGAACGGACTGACGATAAAATATAGAGATTTGATTGCGGTAGATAATATTTCCTTTCAAGTTCAAGAAGGCGAAATACTTGGAATAATTGGCCCTAATGGAGCGGGTAAAACTTCTGCCTTGGAGTGTATCGAGGGATTAAGAAAAGCAACTTCAGGCAAAATGCTGGTTTCAGGGATATCACCTGAAAACCGACAAAGTTTATATACCTCTATAGGTGTTCAGCTTCAGGAGGCTTCTTTCCCCGATATGATTAAAGTCGAAGAGGTTTGCCGCCTTTTTTCAAGTTTTTATTCCGAACCAACTGATTATAATGCTTTGTTAGAGCGATTTAATTTATCAGAAAAAAGAAAATTATATGTAAAAAAATTATCTGGCGGTCAGAAGCAAAGATTATCTATTATTGTTGCGCTCATTGCCAATCCCAAGGTTATTTTTCTTGACGAGTTAACTACAGGACTTGATCCAGCGGCACGCAAGGATATGTGGGAACTTATAAAATCCATGCGTGATGAAGGAAGAACAATAATAATGACCACGCATTATATGGAAGAAGCTGAATATCTGTGTAACCGTGTAATGGTTATGGTAAAAGGCAAAATTGTGGCATCAGGAACAGTTAAAGAGCTTATTGAACAAGCCGACATTAAACAAAGAATAACCTATAATTCCAATGAAGGCTGCAAAGATGATTTGATGAAGATTGACAATGTCTCAAATATGCAATGCGAAAATGGAAAAACAATAATTTCAGGAACAGGGAAAAACTTATTGCGTGATGTCACCATGTATCTAACCTCAAATAACATTCCGTTTGAAAACTTGACTAATATTAATCCAGGGCTTGAAGATGTTTATTTTCATTTTACAGGTCATCTTCCGGAGGTAAATTAATTGAAAGCTTTTATTAATATGACTCAAATTGAGCTAAAATTATGTTTCCGCAATTTTATATATGTGTTCTTTGCGTTTGTCTTTCCGCCTATGATGTTGCTGCTTTTTGGAGCAATGTACGGCAATGAACCCAGCCAATATACAGGCGGTGTCGGTACAGTTGATTTTTCAACCCCTGCTTATATCGGAATGTTGATTGCGGTTTCAGGCATTATGGGATTACCCATAGCCCTTTCAGAATACCGTTCTCGTAAAGTCCTCAAACGCTACAAAGCTACTCCTGTAGGTAAGCTTACTATCCTAGCTCCACAATTAATAGTAAATGCACTAATATGCATTTTGGGATTAACATTGTTAATAATTGTCGGCGTTATAGTATTTGACTTAAAATTTCACGGCGGATTGATTGGAGTTTTTTATTTTATCATTGCTTTTATTTTGTCACTTGGTGCAATATTTTCAATTGGTTTTTTGATAGCTGCCACCGCACCAAACAGTCAGTCAGCAATGGCAATTTCTTTTGCGCTGTATTTTGTCATGCTATTTCTTTCCGGTGCAACCGTTCCGCTGTCAATAATGCCCAAAGCAATTACTATTATATCCAAAGGATTGCCTTTAACTTATTGCGTAGAGCTTTTACAAGGGGTTTGGCTAGGTGGTGCAATATGGGAATTCTGGATACCAATTGTTATTTTGAGCTCAATCACTATTGTGTGTATGGTGTTATCAATAAAATTCTTCAAATGGGAATAAAAAGTCAAAGGTCATTTTAATAATCAATTATTATACCTATAAATTGATTATCTATTATTACTTTAAGAAGCCTTAGAAATATTATGAATTTAAAGGCTTGATACTTTTAATTTTTTTAAAATCCTTGTCATGAGAAAAATCCCTTTCAATATCAAGCTCTCCGCCTAGTTGCTCTACGGCATTTCTTATTTCTATAAAACTGATATAATCACAGGTCTTGGCTTCATTTTTCAAAAACTCTATTGCTCTTTCATCTCCGTATTGTCCTAGATAATTAGCATATAATTGCAAATTGGTCTTCGACAAAAACATTTCTTTTAAAAGATCAAAAATCTGTTCATTATGCTCATCACAGTTTACCAATATATCGCTTGCATATTCTTTAGACGAAAGATCAGCATCTTTTAACTTAAGAAGCACTTTATCTTTTACCTCTTGAGAATTTTCAACCAAAACTTCATTAACCAAATCTCTCAAGTCTTTATCTTGTTTGGGGTCAAAAATCCAACCCAAATATAAACCGAAGGGCTCAACAGACTGCATTTCGTTAAGAATATTAACTGTATACATTGTAAGCTCGTCGCTTTTTTCTCTTTTCAAAATATCAATAAGAAAAGGAACTGTTTCTTTTACCTCGCAAATTCTATCCAGCAAAAGCAAAGGCTCTTTATAATCATTTTCTGAATAACTCACAAACATCTCAATTAAAACCTTGGGGTCGCTAATCCGTTCAAAATACTCTTTGGGAGTAAGACCGTCTAATTCTTTAAAAGGATGATTACACCATTCTACATATGCATCTGAAGCCGCATCCATCATCTCGTCTTCTGTAGTAAATTTGCTGACATTGTTTTCAATCCAATTATCCATATATACATGGAATAGCTTATCAAAATCTATCATCTTTCTAATCCTAATGTTTTTATATATTTTTTTAGTGTAGCAGCATCAGCACCAAATATTTGAATTACAGTCTTAAAATCTTCAAATATTTCGGGTCTTTTTAAAGTGTAAGCAAATAATGCACTGATATTGCGCTTTGAACGAAATTGTGCTTTGCTTTGAGTTATTAAGTTTAATATTTTTTTAACAGTTCGATTAAGTGCAGTTTCAAAATCAGTATCAATAAAAGCTAGCGAACAATACACATCTACAAATGCTTCAAAATAAACCTTGGGAAATTCAAATATCTTTTTATTCACCTTAGGCGATAAAAACTTTATTTGCTCCTCATGTAATAATGCAATCTTATGTGAAGGAAGTGTATAAACAACTTTTTTCAAAATCATTTGTTTTATTTGATACGGTAAAGTGGCGTCAACCAGACAATCTCTAAAAAACCGTTTTGAATCAGGATTTGAAGCTAATTTGCTTATAATTGTTTCGCATAATTCAGGTTTTTTTCCAAAGTCAAATAACCATTTTGTATAATCAAAAAAGTCAGGGTCTGCTTTAATTAATTTTGTTAATTCTAAAGCCGTATAACCAGATATATCTTCAAACATCTGAATGCGTCTTTTAACTTCTGTTTCGGGTACTTGTCTTATATATTGCAGCTTTTGCTTTTTATCTTTATTATCAATAAAATATTGATGATAGTACTTTGCAATCGTGTTGGAATTATCTATTCTTATAAGCTTATAAATATATTCTTTGGCAGACTCAATATCGCCTTGATTGTACAAAACAAGGCTCAACAGCATTAATGCAGAATCATTATAAGGATAATATGATAAATAATTATTAAGAAATTTAATAGCAAGTTCATTATATTCACATTGCAAAAATACGACAGCTATCTTGAAATAGTCATTATAATCGCTTATATTGAGATTTAATAATTTTTGTGCTGTTTCTTGAGCTGTAGTAATGTCAGAAATATTAAAATATCCGTCTGACAAGTTGCATAAAGCATTGATATTGTCTGGCTCAATTTTTAACACCTTTTGGGCAAGCGCAATTTCTTGTTCATAATCATTGATACAAGAACTGCAAAAAGCAGCATTATTTAACGCAGAGATATAGTATTTTGAATCAGGCTTTATATATTTTAAAAGCTGCAAAGCCCCTTCAAATTCTTCTAATACTATAAGCTTATTTATATAAGAAAGCAGCATTTCGTTTTCACTGTCTTTAGATATCAGCTTAAACTCTCCGCCGTTTAGCTCTCTCATCAATTCATCAACATCTAATATCTCGTCTTCATCAAAATCAAATTCAATGCTTTTTTTGAGATAATTGATTGCAAGCGCCTCTTCTTTTAGCATCAGATAATTTTGAGAAATTCTTAAGTAGCATTCCCCCAAGTCTTCATCAATAGATAAAAGCTTAAAATATTCAAAATTTGATTTTTGGTATAATCCCATATCGGAATAGATTTGGGCTAATAAAAACTTGAAATCCAATTCGTTAGGGTCTAGTTTTATTGCTCGTCTGATATAATCAAGAGCGGGCAGAAATTCTTCTAAATCAAGGTATTCTATAGATTGGTCAAAATAATAATCAGCATCCTGCAAAAATTTTAACACTTTGCCCTTTTCTTTGGGCAATTTATATTTATTAAGGCTTTTCAAATAAAACTCCAATTTAATTTTATGCCAAATATTACTTTAACAGCATAACAATATGCTGTTAAACTGTTTTGTTAAGACTATCTTAAATTATCAGACTGATCATTAATTATCTGATTGATTTTCTTCTGCTATATTGTTTTCTATATCCTCTTCTGTCTCATCTAATTCGAATTGAATTTCTTTTTTCTCTTGTGCCAGTTTCTTAAGATCGTCTCGAGAAAATGTTGTTGCCAAAGGTGTAATATCCTTTCCTTCGTCAATACTGCGCTTTTTCTTTTTTGGATTGACAAATCTTGTATTAGCGGCTTTTCTTCTGCGGTCAATTTCTTCTTGTCTTTTACGATCTTTTTCTTCTTTGTTTTTGCGATAAATGCCGCGGTCTTTTATTGCGCCTTCTACCTTGTCATTCAAAAACTTATCAAACACATAATGTGAATATAGTGTCCAAATTAATACTGTCAATGATAGCCCCAACAGAGCATAAAACAGCATAATTATCATACCTAACTGCGCACCCGCAAATAACAGTATCAAAATGGGAATTGCTGTAATTCCTATAAAGAATATATTATGAAATAATAGACCAATAGCGAATAAGAAGCTGTTTTTTATTAGTCCAAAAAAGCCAATCTTATAAGTAGCTGCTTGAGTATATATAAACATAACCATAAAAAGCAGCAGAACAAGCAACACTATAGATGCAACAAGCGACATAACCCCAAGCACGCCTGTAATAAGCAATCCGTATGCAGAAATATTATATTGAACTAGGGTAAGACTAAGCCCCACAAAAAGAGTGCTCCACAAAAACGGGACAATATTGGCTTTTATACCTTTAAAAAAGGTGTTAATTACTGCTATACCCTCTCCCCAGACCAACATCTTAATAGAATGAAAACCGCCTGCCATACCGATACTAGCTATCATCAAAAGCGGTACCATAATCAAACTATAAAATAATTGTGACTGCAAGCTGTATATCAGTCCAATTTTGACAGCGTCTACAACCCTTGGAAATCCAAAACCAAAATTTCCTGTATAATTAATAAATGTTCCTTCGGCAACTTTAGCTTGCATAGTCAAAAAATACCAAACAATTGCAGGCAAAGCAAACAACAGCATTAATAAATTAATCTTAACCAATGCACCAAAACGGTTAAACAGAACATCTTTAAAAACAGCCCATCTTGAGCCTGGTAAATTTTCTAGAGTAAAATCGGGATTATCATCCCTTCCCATTGTCCATCTATATAACCAGCCCTTTTTTTCAGCCATGATTATCCATCCTTCTTTTAATCTATAACTTATTTATAGTATCATATTTTAATCTATTTTCAAACTTATTTTGTTATTGTTGTACCAATGAGTTTTGGGCGATTTTGATATAATAATTAAGACCTATCAATAATGCTTTTTCATCAAAATCAAATTTGTCATTATGAAGGGGTGCAATATGATTTTCATCCTTAATCCCCAACCAAGCAAATGCACCGCTTGTTTTTTTGAGATAATATGCAAAATCCTCTGCTGTATATTTTGGCTGTGCTTGTATAATATCAAATTTATTTTTTAACATTTGGATTATATGAATTGAATTGATAAGAGGCGGATAATAGTTTTCAACTATTACCCTGTGAATTGCCCCTGTCAGATTTTCAACATCTATCAAAATTTCTTCTAGCCGCATCATAAAGTCTTCTTGAATGTTCTCGTCAAAAAACCTAAAAGTGCAGTCATACTGTGCCTTGTCGGCAACGATGTTAGAAGCAGTACCTGCTGTTATTTTTCCAACATGAAAAACTGTTTTGGATTGATATTTTTCATTAAACAGCTTATATATCCTGTTGTAAAATTCATTACCTGCTTTTATAGAATCTATATATCTTTGATAATCGGCGCAATGTCCGCTTTTACCTTCAAAGATTATATGAAAATCACAAACACCTGCAAAGATTGCGCCTGCATCAGTAGCAATTACACCTATTGGATATTCTGGCGATAGATGAAGCCCAAATATTGCATCCACATCTTTTAAGACACCATTTTCAATAAGCATTTCTGCCCCACCTTCGCTTTCTTCTGCAGGCTGAAAAATCAGTCTTAAGTTAACAGGCGGTTTTTCATTAGAAAAATATTTGGCGACTCCCATTAGCATTGCCATATGACCGTCATGACCGCAGGCATGCATTCTGCCGATATGTATAGACTTATAGTCAGCATCATTTTGTTCTGTAACAGGCAATGCATCCATATCTGCTCTAAAAGCCAATCTGGTCTTAGTATCAAACCCCAAAATATCAACTATAACCGCTGTTTTTATTGTTTTATATTTTAATTTTAATGATTCAAGCTCACTTATAATAAACTTTTGGGTCAAAAATTCCTGATGAAAAAGCTCAGGGATCTTGTGTAATGATCTTCTAATATATTTTAGATATTCTAACATTTCCATAATTTCCATATTACAGCAAAGTATATAAAAAGTCCAAGAAAATATTCTGATATAACTTTTTTAATATTATAGTAAATTATTAACAAAATTTTGCATATTTATAATTAAAAAAACATTTACATTATATAATGAATGTGTTATATTAAATTAACGCTAATGGGGAGCAAAGAACATTAGTAGCTTATTGTTTATATATTAATGGGAAATATATTGTAAGCGAAAGGGTAGCTTTGCCGAAATTCTAAGAGTTGTTCCCAAAAAACTTTTGGAGTTGGGTATATAGGATAAGACCTGTATAACT
>CALAYY010000093.1 GCA_937895465.1 uncultured Clostridia bacterium
AAGTAGGGCAAGATACAATTTCTACAAAATTATTAACTTTACCCGAATATCTTAAGATTTTTCTGGCGGCTGATATTTCGTCTATAGGGTCTCCTGTAACAGAAACTCTTATAGTGTCGCCGATATTATCAATTAATAATGAGCCAATGCCGATAGCTGATTTTATTAATGCGCTTTCATACAGCCCTGCTTCAGTTACGCCTAAATGCTGAGGATATTGTGACTTTTGGTTAATAATACGGCATGCATCAATCATCATCTTTACATCTGATGATTTTACCGATATCACAATATCATAAAAACCAAGACTTTCCAAAATTGATACGCTTTTTAAAGCACTTTGCGCTAAAGCCAAAGCACTTCTGCCGTAAGAAGATAAAAACTCTTTTTCAATTGAGCCGCTGTTAACTCCCACTCTTATAGGAATATGATGAGATTTAGCGCAATCGACTACTGCCTTTACCTTTTCATGAGAGCCTATGTTCCCAGGATTAATTCTGATTTTGTCTATGCCGTTTTCTATTGAGGCTATAGCAAGTCTATAATCAAATTGAATATCCGCAACAAGCGGAATATCGGTGCTTTGCTTTATTGCAGTTATTGCTTTTGCATCATTAACATCTGTTATAGCCATTCTAACTATATCACAGCCCGCTTGAGCCAATCTGCTAATTTGCAAAGCAGTATTTTCAATATCTGAAGTCTTGGAATTAGTCATAGACTGCACGGCAATTTTGTTACCGCCGCCTATTTCAACATTACCTATTTTGATAATCTTTGTCATAAAACTATTCTACTGTATAAACCTGAGCAAATCAATCAAAATTATTGAACCCAAAAGTAAAACAAAGCCTACAAAATGAATTATGTTTTCTATATTTCGATTAATAGGTTTTTTTCTTATCCATTCAATTAGGGTAAAAATAATCTTTGAACCATCGAGTGCAGGTATGGGGAAAAGATTAAAAATTCCAAGGTTAACAGCTATGAGCGGCAGCAAAATCAACGTGTTTAATATACTTGCTTGAGATAATTTTGCCATTTCGGTAACTGTAGAAATCGGACCGCTTAATTGATTGAGCCCAATACCCCTAAACAAACCGCCAAATGCAGATAAAATCGCACCTGCCATCTTTAGCGTAAACGGAAAAGCATAGCCTATGCTTTCAATGATATTATAACCCTGTCGGACATAATTTTCAGTCAAAATACCTATTCCTATAACTTTCTGCTCATTTTTGTTTTTATCTAAATAAGTGTATTCAACTTTTTTTAGGCGTAAATCTGTCTTGACACCATCTCTCAATACAGTAAGGACAAATTCTTCATTCACTTTAACATCCTGCATAAGCGATGATAGATTGTTCAAAATAGAAATATCCTCATTGTTAACAGCTATAATAACATCGTTTTTGTTGATAATTCCTGCATTTTGAGTGTCATATACACCGCCTACTACAGGCAAGCTGTTACCTATTACGGCAATAAAAATAATAGAAAATAAAAAGCCCGAAATAATGTTAAATACTGCTCCGCTAAGTAAAACTATAATCCTCTTCCATGGCTTTTGCTCGTTAAAGGTAAGTTGAATTTTATCTGCTTTATTTTCTTGCACTTCTAATGCTTTTTCTTCTTTTTCGGAGAAAACATCTATTTCTTTTTTTGGTTTTTGAGGTGCTTCGCCGTCGGTTTCACCTTCAAAAGCGCAATATCCACCCAGAGGAAAAATGCGTAAGCTTATTTTTTCACCGCGTTTATTGGTTCTCTGTAAAATTGCAGGACCAAAACCTATAGAAAATTCATTGATTTTAAAGCCCAAAATCCTGCCTGCAACATAATGACCAAATTCATGAATAGTTACCATCAAAAGTAAAATCAAAATTGCAAGTATTATATATAAAGCAAACATAAATCTCCAATTTTTTCAAATGTTTTTGTTTAATATATTATTATAATCATGAGCAAGATATTCCCTCACATCATAATCAACTTTTTGTATGTTTTCTATTGTCATAGTATCATTATAGTTCAACTTTGTCACACAATATTCAACTAATTTAAAAATATCCAAAAATCCTATTTTAGAATCCAAAAATAATTCAACAGCCTTTTCGTCTGCCGCTATCATTACAGCAGTGCTAAAACCGCCTTTTTGATAAGTTTCAACCGCCAATTTAGGAAAAGGAAAAATAATTTCATCGGGTGCAAAAAAGTCCAAGTGCATATTAAAAAAATTAAGTTCTTTTACTTGAGTTCCTAATCTATCAGGATAAGTTAGAGCATATAATACAGGGATTTCCATTGATGGACTTGCTAGCTGAGCTACAACTGAATTATCATTAAATTCTACCATAGAATGAACTGTGCTGGAAGGATGAATTACATAATCAACATTATCAGTATGAAAAAGATGCTTAGCTTCAATGATTTCTAGTCCCTTGTTCATCATTGTCGCCGAATCTATTGTTATCTTTTTTCCCATATTCCAATTAGGGTGATTAAGAGCCTGAATAGGTGTAACTTCTTTTAATTGATTGGGTGTATATCCAAAAAAAGCACCGCCGCTTGCCGTCAATATTATTCGTTTTAAGTTATTGCTAGGCTCACCGTTAAGACATTGAAAGACTGCGGAATGTTCACTGTCAACTGGTATAATCTGATTCTTTTTAGCCGCATTCATTATTATACTTCCAGCACTTACAAGCACTTCTTTATTGGCAAGAGCTATTTTTTTGCCTAATGTTATTGCAAGCATAACAGCATTTAATGATGCAGTGCCTGAACTTGCTGCAGCTACAATATCTACACCCTCAATGTTGACTGCATTTTCAAGAGCATTCTTACCGACACATATTTTAATATTCTTCGGTAATTGCTGCTTTAAATATTGATAATCTATATTGCTGTCTGAAACACCGACATATTTGGGATAAAATTCCCAAGCAGCGGATATAAGACTTTTTATATTATTATTGACACATAATGAAATAATTTTAAATTTATCGGGATATTTCCTTGCGGCATTAAGAACATAGCTGCCTATAGTTCCGCTTGAGCCAAGTACGACAAGTCCCTTCATTTAGACTGCCCCTATAGAAAAAATATGCATAATCAGAAAATAAGTATAAATAAACAAGCCGTTAAACATAAGCCCGTCACATCTGTCCATTATTCCGCCGTGTCCGGGGAAAATCGAACCGTAATCCTTAATATTAACTGACCGCTTTATTACAGACGCAACCAAATCCCCTATCTGAGTAAAGACTGAGCCAAAAAAACCTAATATAATAAAATTAATATAGTTAAGAGCTAGAGGCAAGTCCAATACAGTAAAATCTGCAACCTTTAGATAACCTAACATCATTATTAGAAGTGATGCAATTATTCCTCCAAAAAGTCCGCCGATTGAACCGCTTATTGTCTTTTTGGGACTTATTTGAGGTGCTAATTTAGGGCCTCTTATTGTGATTCCTACAAGGTAAGCAAAAGTATCAGAAAATACTGATACTGCAAAAACCATTACAAGAGGTACTAATGAAAACCAATTATCCAGAGTGTTATTGATAGCAAAAATACATGCTAACAAACTTTGAGGATATATTATGATAAATAGAGTTGATAATATATTCCCCATTTCAATAGATTTTTTGAAAAATGATACTATCATCATTCCCAAAAATGTTACGCCTACAAGCAAAAACACTAGCGCAAGACCGTCAATACGCCAATCTGTTCCAAAAATATTGGCTGAAAACGCTGATACACTAAATACTGCATAAGCCATAACAGGGAAAAGCACAACAACAGGTAAGATCGGATTGGGCATTTTATTGGATAATGCCTTAGCCATTTCTGCGCCTGCCATTATCATCAAACCTACAATAAGCAAATCAAAAAACAGCGTATGTACTTCTCTTAACAAAAACGCACTGACTAAAACTATCAAAATTATTAATGAGCTTAATATTCTTTTTTTCATCTTATTTTATATCCCCAAATTTTCTGTGTCTATTACTATAACTGTTTATTGCTGCTTCAAGAGTCTTTTTTGAAAAATCTGGCCAAAGTGTTTTGGTAAAATATAATTCACTATAAGCCGATTGATATAACATAAAATTACTTATCCTTTGTTCTCCGCTTGTACGGATTATAAGATCAGGATCAGGAATTCCCGCCGAATAAAGATGTTTTTCCAATATATCCTGATTAAGCTCTTTATGTCCTTCCTTAACAGCAAGATTAACCGCTCGTATAATCTCGTCTCTGCCACTGTAGTTAAAAGCAATATTCAAGACCCTGTCAGTAAAACTTGCAGTATCTTTCAATGCTTGATTGACTTTTTCACGGCTAAAGTCATTAAGGATACTAATATCGCCCATAATATTAAGTCTGATTTTGTTTTTTAACAGGTCAGGCAAACTGCTGTCAATATACTCATCCAAAAGACCCATTATAGTCTGAATTTCTTCTTTTGGTCTTTTTAGATTTTCTTTTGACAATGCGTAAATAGACATATACTTTATGCCCAAATCAAAAACATATTGAAATGTTCGCTTCAATGCCTTTATGCCGTATTTGTGCCCTATAGAACGTTGTAAGCCCTTAGACAAAGCCCAACGCCCATTGCCGTCCATAATAAAAGCAATATGCTGCGGTATTCTGTCAGCCATTATTATCCTTGATGTTATTTTCAAAATATGCCGTTGTCAGTTTAACATCAGTATCTGACACGGTATATTTTACTACTCTTTCTATACAGTCTTTGCCGCAAGTTGGATTGATACAGCTGATTATATAATCCAGTCCAAATGATTTTATAATCTGTATCGCCTCCAAAATAGGTCTTGCAGTCAAATACATCATTGTTTTATATATCCAAAATCTCTTTTTCTTTATCTGCCAAAACTTTTTCCAAAGCTGCAATATATTTGTCAGTTGCTTTTTGAACTTCTTTTTCCTGAGTTGCCAATTCGTCCTCAGTCATGCCGGCATCTTTTTTGAGCTTCTTAAATACTTCCAAAATATCTCTACGCTCATTACGAATACCAACCTTAAATTCTTCTGCCGTCTTTTTTACCGACTTTACTAAATCTTTACGGCGTTCTTCCGTAAGCTGAGGAAAAGCAAGTCTTATTATTTTACCGTCATCAGTCGGAGTAATTCCAAGGTCAGATGCCATTATAGCTTTTGTTACATTCTTTAAAGCAGAAGCATCCCAAAGTGAAATTGTTATAAGCCTTGCTTCAGGAACGCTTATATTAGCCATTTGATTTAACGGAGTAGGTGTTCCGTAATAATCAACCACAATCTTGTCCAAAAGATGCGGATTAGCGCGTCCTGCTCTTACTTTGTTCATTTCCGTCTTGAAACTTTCCACAACTTTTTCCAATCTAGTTTCAAACTTTTGAAAATTGTCTTTAATTACTTGAACATCGGCTGTCATATAAACAAACCCCCTGTTTTTTTATTCTATTCTATTAATGTTCCGATTTTTTCACCAAAAGCTGCTTTTACTATGCCGCGTTCTTCGGACAAAGCAAAGGCAATTA
>CALAYY010000094.1 GCA_937895465.1 uncultured Clostridia bacterium
CTCACACCTTTGTTTATAGCAAAAAAGCCCCTAAAGGGCTTTTTTGTGTTTGTATGAAAATCTAAATTTAATGTTCCAAAAGAAAAATTATTTTTTGAGCCGCAGCTGGCAGATAGGGCGACAGCATGTTAAGTGCATCAATAAAATCTTTGAAAAGCTTTTCTTCTTTTTCGTTATTAAGAACACAGTTTTTAAAGAATTTGAAAAGCCTCAAAACTTCAGGCTTTCTTTTGATAACAATACCGTCCTTGGCTTTGTTAATACTGTTTTCAAGGTCATTCAAAAGCTTAATAATATCTTCAGAATTATCAGGTTTTGAATCGCCTATTTCAAAGCTAGCCTCTTTACACCAAACTTCATATTCTGCATCGTCATGAGAAAACTTAATGTTTTTTCTATCCTGAGAAATCGATTTGATAATATAAACCTGATTATTATTAGTGTTTAGCAGCCTATCCTCTACTCCCACAGAATCACTTATACGATATAAAATGGTTTTACTGCTCAAATTTACTCTGGCAAATAAAGGTCTTTTTGCATTTTGATTAACCAGTGAAGTCGCCTCTAATTCAAAAGCAGCTTTTTTCATCTTTTCTAGTTTTGTTTGGTCTGCAAAATCTCTTATAGAATCTACAATATTGACAGTACGCTTATTGGCTTGGGGAATTTCTTTATTGTTTACGAGATTCTTTTCAAAAGCATCACGGAATGTATCAAATTTATCATTCTCTTTTTCACCATTGCCTTTATTGGGAACTTTTTTTGAAGTATCGCTCATGTCTTCCTCCTTGGTTAGTAGCTGTTAAAAACATTATAACAAATTATTAAGATAAATTCCATTATTTGCTAAAAATATATAAAATTTCTTTATAAACGTCCTAAAAGAAGTCCGCTTATAAAAAGCGGACATAAATTAGCAATTATTATTTTTTACACTGTAGTTAGGAGCTTCTTTTGTTATTGAAATATCGTGAGGATGATTTTCTATCAAGGAAGCACCTGTTATTTTTACAAATCTTGCATTCTTTCTCAAAGCATCTATATCTTTTGTACCGCAATATCCCATAGCTGATTTCAAGCCGCCGACCAATTGAAACACGATATCAGACAACATGCCTCTATAAGGCACTCTGCCTTCAACACCTTCAGGAACAAGCTTAGATGCGTCTTCTTGAAAATATCTGTCTTTTGAACCCTGAGCCATTGCGCCCAAAGAACCCATTCCTCTGTATGTCTTAAAGCTTCTGCCTTGATATATTTCCATTTCGCCTGGGCTTTCTAATGTTCCGGCAAAAAGACTTCCTATCATTATAGCACTTGACCCTGCGCCCAATGCCTTAGAAATATCTCCCGAGTATTTCACACCGCCGTCAGCAATAATTCTTTTGCCGAACTTGTCAGCTTCTTCAGCACAATCCATTACGGCTGTAAGCTGAGGCACTCCCACACCTGTTACTACACGGGTAGTACATATAGAACCTGGACCTATACCTACTTTAACAATATCCACTCCTCTATCAATCAACGCTTTTGTTGCTTCTGCGGTGGCAACATTACCTGCAATAAGCGTTATATCAGGGAACTTGCTCTTTAAAAGTTCAACCTTTTTTAACACTCCCGCACTATGACCGTGAGCAGTATCAATAGCCAAAACATCCACCTTGGCTTCTATCAATGCCTTAGCTCTTTCAATTGTATCAGCGCCTGTACCCACAGCAGCACCCACTAACAGCCTGCCGTTGAGGTCTTTTGCCGCATTAGGATACTGAATGTTTTTTTCAATATCTTTTATAGTAATTAAGCCTTTTAGGTTAAAATCTTTATCAACAATAGGAAGTTTTTCTATACGGTGTTTTCCCAAAATCTGCTGTGCTTCTTTTAGAGTTGTTCCTACAGGAGCAGTTATAAGATTTTCTTTGGTCATAATGTTTTTTATAGGCTGGTCAAAATTGGTTTCAAATCTCAAATCTCTATTAGTCAGTATGCCTACTAATTTCCCTTTACTCGTAATCGGAACGCCGCTTATTTTGTACTTTGCCATAAGTGCCAAAGCGTCACTAACCAAATCATCAGGATGAAGATAAAACGGATCAGTTATTACTCCATGCTCACTTCTTTTAACTTTATCAACATGCTCCGCCTGAATTTCTATGGGCATATTTTTATGTATTATACCTACACCGCCTTCACGTGCCATAGCAATAGCCAGTTTGTATTCTGTAACAGTATCCATTGCAGCACTTAATAAGGGAATGTTTAATCTGATTTTTGGGGAAAGCTGAACGGATGTATCCACATCTCTGGGTAAAACAGAAGATGCTGCGGGTATTAATAACACATCGTCAAAAGTCAGTCCCTCTTTGATTATTTTGTCCATTTATAACTCCTTGAAAAAAAACTTTTTTAATATAATTGATTAACAATCCAATCGTCTTTTAATATCGCATAGAGGTATTCATCACGCCACTGTTCCTGTATCATACACTTTTCTCTAAAACACCCTTCTCTTTTCATTCCCAGTTTTTCCATAACATGATATGAATGATAATTTTCTGTATCACAAGTTGCTATAACACGGTGCGCGTCCAAGTGCTTAAATGCGATATAACACAAAGCCTTGGAAAGTTCAGTGGCATACCCTTTTCCCCATGCAGATTTTTTTAGGCAATAGCCTATCATATATTCTTTATCTCTTTTGCTTTCAATATACAATCCGCAGCCGCCAAGCAATTCCTTGTTTTGTTTCAAAATAACAGCATGCTCACCGCAAAATCCATTATCGCTTTTTTTTCTATTTTTTATGGCACGGGAAAGAAAATTTTTGGTGTCTTTATATGAATTAGGTCCCCAGGGCATAAACCTGCAGACCTCTAAATCAGTTGAATATTGATGCACATCGTAAAAATCGCCTTTTTTAAACGGACGTAAAATTAACCTATTGGTAATTATTGTCTTACTTTCAATGTGAATTTCCATGTTATAAAACACTACCAAATTTTTATTATTTTATCATAAGTGCATTATTTTGTCAAAAAATATTCTATTCTAATATTCTTTTTTTGTTCATATAATTATATGGAATTAAATATGAGGTCATAATATATGAAAAAGATATCTTTATTATTATTATCGCTTTTTATAACTCTTTCTTTTATTAATATAGGCTGTTCAGGCAAAATACCGTCTGAGGTTAAAAAGAATCTTTCTGAAGTAAGAACAAATATTTATGAAGCAACCAACGACAATATTTCAGTCAATATCATAACAGGACAAAGGGAAGAGCCGTATGTGTTAAACGGAACTGCTGAAGGAATGAATGATTATACCGTAATAACCATTATTCCTGAAAATCCAGATAATATCTCGGCAGATATAACATATAACTATTTTCTAAAAACAGGTAAAAAAGACTATAGCGGTTCTTTTACTTTACATCCTTTCGGCAACAGTTATGCGGCAGAAATCTCAGAAAAAATTAATGTTAACAGTGTTGAATTAAAAGTAACAGCAACCAAAGATGATTGGAATTTTAACGAAAGCCTTGTAATGGAATCAATTTTGACAGAAAATATGATAAATTGGGAAGACGCCCTCTTAATCGGAATGAATACTCTCAAAGATTCAATTTCTCCCATGTATAACAAAAAGGACTTAAAAGCTGAAGTATATGTCAAGCTGTTATGTGATCCGTTAGGCAAAACTTCAGACCATTATTGGTATGTGGCATTTGCTGACGGCAAAAAGATTGCTTCTGCACTCATTGACCCGATAAGCAAAGAAATACTAGCCTTAAGAGAAGAATAAGTTAGTTTAATTTTCGCCCAAAACCCAACAGACATATCAGGGCGACCAAAAAGGCAGACGGCTGATAAAAAGGCTGTCTGCTTTTTATATTTTATCTTTATCGTTTTTGATTTTTTCTACTCTTGCAGAAATTATATTATGGTCTTTGATTTCATCTATTTTGATAAGAATCTCTTCGTCTTCGAGTTCCATAACTGTTCCGTCATCAGGTATATAACCTATAAGTCCAAAAACATAGCCTGAAAATGTGTCAATTTCTTTAAACGGTAAATCAACACCCAACTTTTTGGAAGCTTCTTCCAAAGATAAATCTCCTGTTATAATCCATTCGTTATCAGCGACCTGTTCTATAAAGGGATCGTCTTCGCCATCTACATCGTCAATATCCCCTACAAGCTGTCCCAGTAAATCATTAAGCGTTATTATCCCTGAAAAACCGCCCCTCTCATCTAGCACAATTGCAAAATGCTGTCTGTTCTTTTTCATATTATAAAACAAAACATCAGCATATACAGTTTCAGGAACAAAATAAGGCGGTTTGATAGCTTTTTCCAATATATTCTCTTTGGTCTTATCTTTTTGAACAAGGTAATGTTTTATACTTAAAACACCGATAACATCATCAATATCCTCTTTACATACAGGATAAAAAGAATGCTTAGATGATATTATTGTTTTTTGCCAATCATCAATTTCATCAAGCCATAGAATAACAACATCTATTCTATACGTCATAATATCAGCCGCAGTTATATCATCAAATCTAAAAACATTTTGAATTAATTCCCTTTCATTATTGTCAATATTGCCATCGTTATTAGCAGCCTCAACCATAAGCTTAATTTCTTCTTCAGTATTTTTTGAACTCACTTTATTCGGGTCAATCTTAAAAATCCTTAAGATTCCGTTAGTAGATACCGTTAAAATCCAAACAAGAGGTGTGAATACTGTTGATATAAGTGATACAAATCCCGACATCTTTAAAGCCAATTTTTCGGATGACCGCATTGCAATTCTTTTGGGCACAAGTTCTCCAAAAACAAGAGTAAAATATGATAATACTATAGTAATCGCAATAACTGAAATAGTATTAAGTGTATCCGTAGGAATTTTCACGCCTAAACCCACAAGCCAATTAACTATATAATCCGAAAAATTATCAGCGGCAAAGGCACTTGCCAAAAATCCTGCAAACGTTATACCTACCTGTATTGTAGCCAAAAACCCTGCTGGTTTGGATATAAGGTTTATTAACCGTTTTGCTCTCTTATCGCCGTCTTGAGATAATTTTTCTAATTTGTTTCCATTGGTTGTCAAGACGGCAATTTCTGCACTTGCAAAAGCTGCATTAACTAATATTAGTATTATTTGAAACAATAACTGCCAAATTAATTTTTGCGGCATAATCACTCCTGTAATTTAGTGTTTTAATATATTTCAATTTAATACCGCAAAATAAAAAACATCTCAACTTGAGATGTCTTAAACCATTTATTTTAGATTTGACTTTTTAATCTTTTTATAGAATTGTTGCATTTTTGATACACTTCTTCAGGGCTGATACCGATATCATATTTTCCGTTTTCATATAATATCTTGCCTTTTACCATAGTAAGAACTATATTTTTGGAGCTAGCTGAACAAACAATATTATTAACAATGTTATTAATAGGCTGCATATTAGGCTGTTCCAAGCTAATAGCCGTTATATCTGCATCACTTCCTACTTCTAAAACTCCTGAAGAATTTCGTAGAGCCTTTGCTCCGTTCAAGGTCGCCATTTCAAGCACTTTTTTGGCAGAAACGGCAGAAGCATCGTTATTAACAACCTTTGATAAAACCGCCGCAAGATAAATTTCTCTAAACATATCCAATGCGTTATTGCTGGCAGCTCCATCAGTTCCGATTGCTACATTTATCCCCTCTTTTAAAAAGCTGTCAATATCGGCTATACCGCTTGCTAATTTTAGATTGCTAGAAGGATTAGTTACTATACTGACATTTTTTTGATTAAGCAGTTCAATATCCTTTTTGTCAAGATGAACACAATGATAAGCATTGCCGCCATAATCAAAGATTCCGTGATTTATTAGGTATTGAGCAGGCGTCATGCCAAACTCTGATATACAGCTTTCAACTTCAGATGCTGTTTCTGATAAATGAGTGCAAACTTCGGCTTTATACTTTTTTGATAACTCTGCAATACCTTTTATCAAATTGTCACTTGCTGTATATTGAGCATGAAAACCTAATTTATAAGAACATAACGGCGAATAAGAATTATATTTTACATACTTCTGCTCAAGATATTCTAGTTTTTCATCAGTTTTGCCGTCTATATCCATAGCTGTACCAATTCCAACAACCTTTATTTGCGAATCAATACAAGCTTGTATAACATGCTCTTGAAAAAAATACATATCGGCTATTGCCGTAATTCCGCTGGATAAATATTCCATAGTTGCAAGACGAGTGCCATAATAGCAATCTTCTTCTGTCATCTTGTTTTCTATTGGAAAAATATATTTTTCAAGCCAAACTTTTAGGGGCTGGTCATCACAATAACTTCTTAAAAGTGTCATAGGCGAATGTGTATGACAATTAGAAAAACCATGCATGACAACCGCATTATGCATATCAATATTCCTGTCCCATTTTTTTGAAGTGCTTTTAGAATTGCCTATATAAACAATCTTGCCTTCGCTGATATGTATTTCGCCAAAACTGATATCAAAATTGCCGTTAAGTATATAGGCATTATATAACCGTATATTCATAATTACCCTATTGCATTACCCTATTGCTTTAACTATTTGCTTCAGCATGATGCCTGCTTTATCTAAAATATTTCCTACTGTCTTATTGACATCACCTGAGGTTATTATATCTTTTGAAATGCCTGCCGCAAAGTTAGCAATAAATGATAATCCCAAGACTTTCATATTGCAATGGCGGGCTGCTATTGTTTCTATTGCCGTACTCATGCCCACAGCATCAGCTCCCCACAGCTTAAACATTTTGATTTCGGCAGGAGTTTCAAATTGTGGACCTGAACATTGCAAATATACGCCTTCTTTGAGCTGTATATTTTGCGATAAGGCAGCATTTTTTGCAATTTCTCTAAATTCAGCATCATACATATAAGTCATATCAGGAAAACGAGTCCCAAAGTTTTGATAATTTTCGCCAAGCAAGGGAGACGGTACATTAAACAAAATATGGTCTCTTATCAGCATAATCTCGCCTGGCAAAAAAGATATTCCACCAGAAGCATTAGTCAGGATAAGATTTTTTACACCAAGCATATGCATAAGCCTTATCGGTATAACTGCTTGCAAAGAAGTATTGCCTTCATAATAATGAACTCGGCCCTGTAATATATAACAAGGCACGCTATTAAGATATCCTGCAATAAGTTTTCCCTTATGATCACTTACAGTCGGTATAGGAAAATTAGGTATATCCTTATAATTGATTTCAGCTTTCTTGTCAAAATATTTATCAGCAATGTCATTTAGTCCTGAACCTAGCACTATAGCTGTCTTTGCATCAAAATCAAGCTTTTGTTTTAAAAATTCTAATGATTGTAATAATTTTTGCATATTCTTTCCTTTTTATGGCAATCACATTGTTATTAAAATGCATAATTATTATAGCATATATACCTTTTCTTACATATTAATTACAACTTTAAATTATATAAAAGAAGTAATTGACAATAAAAGATTTTAATTATAAACTATTATAAAAGGAGTTACTGATGCTTAATTTATTATTATCTATAAATTTTAATGAAATTGGATATTTTTCTTTTCAGCATCTGACTGCACTTTTCATTTTATTTGTTTTAATTGCTGTTATGCTAAATATAACTAATAGATTTTTTCCGCATTCTACTGTGCTGCAATTAAAGATTCTTTGTATCCTGTCGTGGATTGCGGAAGTTGCTAAGATTTTGGTTACTTATTTTATAGGAGATCTTAGATGGAAAACTGGATTGCCTTTATATTTTTGCAGTTTGTTTTCATACTCCTCAGCTTTGGCAGTATTTACAAAAAAACCAACCTTAAAGTTAATAGGTAATGCCAGTTTGGTAAGCGGTGTAATTGCTGGATTTTTTGGTATATTATTTCCTCCCGCACTTAAACAATATCCTGTTTATCACTTTTTGGGTATGCATACCTTGTTGTTTCATGCAATAATGATTTATAGCGGAATATTGATTTTGTCCACAAAACATTATATACCCAAGTTAAAAGATATTTTACACTCAACCATCTTGTTGCTGTCATTAACTGTGGGCGCAATTATAGCTAACAGAATTTTTGATGCCAACTATATGTTTATCAATGCTCCTCTAGCTGGAGCACCCACTTATATCGTTGTCCAGCTTTTTGGAGAGAATCTGTATTCTGCCGTAGTAATCTTAGGTCAGTTGTTTTTACCTTTTTTGATAATGTTTGGACTATACAAGCTAATTGCAAAAAATATTCAGAAAAAACACTCTATAGCCGAAGTTCAGACAGAAAATGTTCATGTAGAATAAGCTTAAAAAACTCAGCCCCCAGCATAGCTGGGGGTTTTTCTCAATGCGGGCATAGCCC
>CALAYY010000095.1 GCA_937895465.1 uncultured Clostridia bacterium
GTTCTTTCAAACTCTTTTTCAACCATATCCATATACTTCTTAGATGCAAAAAGACTTGCTAAGAAGTATATGGATATGGTTGAAAAAGAGTTTGAAAGAACGGGTGAACTGTGGGAAAAATATGATGTAACTCACGGACAGAAAGCGTCTCATCACGAATACTCTGAAACTCAAATGCTGGGCTGGACAGCCGGTGTGTATTTGGATTGCTACCGCTTATTTGGTTAAAATTAAAAGTCTTTAGAAGATAATATTTGGGTAAAAAATATGTTTGAATTAAAATTTTTTAATGATATTAATGACGAGATAAGTTCGCTTAGATATGAGGTCTTTGTTGAAGAACAAGGCATTGATGAGAGTATAGAAATAGAGCATGATGAGTACAATTATTTGCACCTATGCCTAACAACTGATAATCAGCTTGCAGCATACGCCCGTGCAAAAGCCTGTAGCGGTGTTTTTCATATAGGCAGAGTATTGGTTAAAAGAGAATACAGAGGGCAGGGACTGGGGCGAAAGATTATGGAATACGGCGAAAAAATAGGACTGCTAAACGGCTGTAACATTATGGAACTCAATGCCCAACATCATGCTGTAAGCTTTTATAAAAAGCTTGGCTATATCGGTCAAGGTGAGTATTTTGAAGAAGCTAAAATCCCTCATCTTAAGATGATTAAGAATATTTAATCTTTTAAAAACTTTATTATCAGCCTTTTAATAATTCTTCTATTTGTTTTTTTGATTTTTTATCAATTATCTCTTCTGATAATGCTCTAACGATATAAGCATCAATTATTTCAATTTTTTGATTTTTTCTTATTAATATAAGCACGTTTAAAATATCAATAAGAACAAGCTTGCGCATTGTCTGCTTAATATTGTCAAGATTAATGTCAATAAGGCTATTAGCAATCTTTTCATTAAGATGGTTTTTATAAGGTATGATTTTAGCAAGACTTTGAATACATTGCCGCACGGTTATAGGCTTCTGGTCATTTAATAGCAAAAGATAATCGTCAATTATATTATCAATCTGGTTTTTATTATCCCATTTTACATTTTCAGCAATCATCATAAGCCCTATACTTCGCTGATAAGAATTGCTGCTTTTTAATTTGTCACAAAAGATATTCCAATAAGCATAAACATCGTCAAAATTTTGCGAACGGCTTTGCAGCATCAAAAATGCCTGATAACGTAGCTTGTCGTCTTTTTCGTTTAACATATCAACAAGGATTGAGATATTATCGGCATTTAAGTTTTTGGATGCTTGTGCTAACTGCTCTTTATCTAACATCAATAATTGACTGATATCCATCAAAACACCTCTTTAATAACTATTTATACAAAAATAATATCAAAACAACAACTGCGTGTCAATTATTTTGGTAAAATAAAATCCATCAAGAAAAGCATTTTTTCACTTTCGCAATTTATTAGATAAAAGTATCTGCTTATTTTTGTTGACGATTAAGTATCGTTATTGATATAATTAATTATACTTTTTATATTAGTATGTTGTATAAAATTTTTCCTTTGGGGGAGTTAATAACCATGAAAAAGATAATAACTATATTAATTGCATTAATATTTAGTATGTCATTTATGATGACTACAGCATGTGAAAAAAAGACAGATTATACAGTTGGGATTTTGCAGCTTGTAAGACATTCTGCTCTGGATGCTGCCAATAACGGTTTTCAGAAAGAACTCAACAAATTGATGAAGGAAGCTGGAAAGACTGTTAAGTATGACAATAAGAATGCGTCTGGAGACAAAACTACTACCAAGACTATGGCAGATGTTTTGGTTTCAAAAAATGTTGACTTAATATTAGCTATAGCTACACCTGCTGCACAAGCCGTTGCTGCTGCTACAGATACTATACCTGTATTGTTTACAGCAGTTACTGATGCTGTTGCTGCTGATTTGGTGGATTCTAATGAAAACCCAAAATATAATGTAAGCGGGACATCAGATCTTAACCCTATTGATATGCAGGTAGAATTGATAACAAGACTTGTTCCCGGAGTTAAGAAGATAGCAGTAATGTATAATACAGCAGAACAAAATTCTAGAATTCAGGTGCAACTAGTTAAAAATAAATGTGCTGAGCTTAATATTCAAGTGGTAGATAAAGGTATAAGCGATCAAAATAATATATATAGCTTCTACATCAGAAGGCAATGATAAAAATGTTGCTTCTATAGAAGCAACATTTTTATCATTGCCTTCTGATGTAGAAGCTATATATATTCCTACAGACAATATGTTAGCTAATGCAAAAGATAATGTTCATATTAAAAATAAAGCAGGAAAAAAGCTTCCGATTGTTTGCGGTGAAATTGGAATGAATGACGGCTGCGGTGTCGCCACATACGGTATAGACTATTATAAGCTTGGACAGCAAACAGCTCAAATGGCATTTGATATCTTGGTTAATGGTGCGGATATTTCTAAAATGCCTGTAGAACTTCAAAAAGAGTATTTATTCTCTGTAAATCAAGCAATAGCTGATGAAATTAATTTTACTATCCCCCAAGCAGTAATGGATGAAGCTAGCAAATAAATTATAACAATAGGATTATAGATGGGTTCTTTTTTACAATCAATTATAGGCGGCGCCAATCAAGGCTTGTTATGGGCATTGTTGGCGCTTGGTGTTTTTATAACATTCAGAATATTGGATTTTGCAGATCTTACTGCAGAAGGCAGTTTTGCGTTGGGCGGATGCATGACGGTTAGTCTTATTTCTTCAGGTATAGAGCCTGTGATATCAACTTTTCTTGCTTTTTTAGCTGGAATGGTTGCTGGACTTACTACAGGGGTATTAACTACAAAGCTAAAGATTGCGCCCATCTTGGCGGGTATTCTTACAATGATAGCCTTATATTCTATCAATATCAGAATAATGGGCGGAGCTTCTAATATAGGCTTGGTAAGGACTAATACGATAATTACATATTTTGAAAATTTCTTTCACATCTCAAGAATGCGTGCCACTACTATGTTAAGCGTTTTGATTGTGGGGATTATAATCGCCCTGATGTATTGGTTTTTTGGAACAGAAAAAGGCAGTGCGATAAGAGCTACAGGCAATAACGAAAAGATGTGTAGGGCATTAGGCATAAATACTGATAATACCAAAATTCTAGCACTAATGATAAGCAATGGCTTAATTGCACTATCTGGAGCGATGATTGCTCAGCAGCAAAGTTTTGGCGATGTCGGTATGGGAACAGGAGCCATTGTAATTGGTCTTGCATCTGTTATAATCGGCGAAACCTTTATGAGTCAAAAGTTTCCGTTTTGGCTCAAGCTATCCTTTATTGCTTTGGGAAGTGTGATTTACAGGGTGTTAATTATTATCGTTATTACTACTGATATTTTAAGTGCCGATGATATGAAATTGTTGACTGCAGTCTTGATTATAATAGCTTTGGCTTTGCCAAAAATAAAAACAGCATTTATTGGAAACAACTCAAAAAAGCGTAATCAACAACAAAAAGCCCTTTTGTCGGCGGATGGGGAGAACGGTAATGCTGAGGATTGAAAACATTTCTAAGATATTTAATATAGGTACAATTAATCAAAAGCAGGCGTTAGACGGCGTCAATTTGTATATCAATGAAGGCGATTTTGTTACCGTTATAGGCGGCAACGGAGCAGGTAAATCCACTTTGCTTAATGTTATTAGCGGTGTACATATGGTTGACCAAGGCGAGCTGATTTTGGATGAAATCAACTTGACCAAACTGCCTGAGCATATACGTGCCAAATATTTTGGCAGAGTTTTTCAAGATCCTTTGATGGGCACGGCTTCATCAATGGAAATTCAGGAAAACCTTGCGCTTGCATATCGCCGTGGAAAATTTCGTGGGCTTAACTGGGCAATAACTCACAGCGAAAAAAGGTTTTATCAAGAACAGTTAAAAAGATTGGATTTGGGACTTGAAGATAGGATGACTACTAAAGTAGGATTGCTTAGCGGCGGGCAAAGGCAGGCTCTTGCGCTGTTGATGGCAACCCTTGTCAAGCCTAGAATGCTCTTGCTTGACGAGCACACAGCGGCGCTTGACCCAAAAACCGCCAAAAAGGTGCAGGATCTCACTCTTGAACTTACGCAGGAAACCAATATAACGACGCTTATGATTACTCATAATATGAAGGATGCCATAAAGTTTGGCAACAGGCTAATTATGATGCATGAGGGCAGGGTAATTTATGAAGTTGAGGGTGAAGAAAAAAAATCATTAAAAGTTGAAGACTTATTAAAGAAGTTTGAACAAAACGCAGGCAGTGAAGCAATTACTGACAGAATGCTGCTGGCATAAATAATCATAAAACATCATACTGTTTTTTAAATCGTCTGGAAATTCTAGACGATTTTTTTATTGTTTCTATTTTTAGGCTTTTAATGATATAATTATATTATGTAAAAATAATTATCTATGGGGGATAATGCCCAAATTTGGGCGATTTTCTTATGAATAATAAGAATTGGATTGATGATTGCATTTCGGTGCTTGTAGGTGCCAATCATTATTGTGTTGACGGACTTCATGTTATTGCTGCCAATACAGGAGTAGATTTTCCGTGCGGAACGCATTCCCATGAAGAATTTGAACTTATGATGCCTTTATTGCATGATGTTGAAATAATTAATAACGGTAAGTTCCTCACAATGAAAAAAGGTATGATTATGCCTTTTAATCCTTATGACAAACATGGATTAAACTGCCGTCAAAGAATAAATAATTTTTTGTGCATATTAGTTTCCAAAGATTATTTTAATAATTTCTCAAACGAAATTTTCTTAAATTCAACACCTTTGATTTTTGAAAATCTTTGCTTCAAGCCCTCCAACAATCTTAATTATCTTATAGGTGCTTTTATAGACGAGAGTAATTGCTGTCAAGAGGGATATGAAATTATGCAACACCATCTTGCAAAGCTGATTTGTATTGAACTAATACGAAGTTCACAAAATAATATTTTGAAAAAAGCAGAAAAGCAAATGTGCCCATCAATTTTGCGTGCTGTGAAATATCTAGAAGAACATTATAATCTTCCTTATGATTTGGAAGAAACGGCAAAGGTCAGCAAACTCAATAAATATCACTTTTTGAAATTATTTTATAACAATGTAGGCATGACACCCAAAGATTATCTTACCAAAATAAAAATAGAAAAAGCCAAATCCATGCTTTTGGAAGGTGATAAGACCGTTTCGGATTTAGCTTATGAGCTAGGCTACTCTTCTCAATCCCATTTTTGTATGACTTTTAAAAAACATTGTAAAATTACACCTACACAATTTAAAAACAGTGCATATTAAATATTGTTATCTTTTTATATAATAACAATATTTTGATATCTATAATTTCTCTATTCTATGATAATAAAGTTTATGATAAAGTTTTTTTAGGGGAGAGTATATGAAAAAATTTTTTAAAACATTTTTTGCTATTTTCTTATGTGTTATACTTATGAGTCTTGCGGGCTGTTTGGGAAATGAAACAGACGATAATACAGATATACCAGACGGCAGTGATGGAACTCAAGATAAAATTGAGTACATGACTAAAGAAGAAGTAGCCGCATTGCTGACTAATTATCATTTTGAAATAGAAATTTTTACTGTAGATGGTGACGAAGAAAATCTATACAAAATGACAGAAGTTGTATGTGCAGAGGGATATTATTATTACTTTGACACTTATGCTTTTGTAGCTAATTTTGAAACCAATAAGTATTATATTCTTGATATTGAAGCTAAAACAGGCATGATTACGGCATTAGAAGAAGAGGATAAAGAATCCTTTAATGTGTCAACATATATGTTTTCATGGCACACTTATGCTTCAGGTTTTCATCATTCTGGGACTCAAAGTGTTGCAGGACGTACTTGTGATGTTTATACTTATAATACTGTTTATCATTCTCAAGATTTTGTCTTTACTTATTATATTGATAAAGAACTTGATATCTGCCTAAAATATGAATGGACAGATAAAAGTGAGAATGTCAGTTCCTATATGCGTTTTACAAAATTCGAATTAAACAAAGCTTCGTTAGAAGGCATCATGGATACATTGGATGAATATGAATTAACAGATCTCACATCTTTTTAAGAATTATTTTATCAAAAAAGTTAGCCTCTAAAATTACAAGTTTTAGGGGCTTTATTATTTATCTTGTGCTGTAATTGAATATTTGAAAAAAGTGTATTTATCTCTCATCTTATGAACATTAATTATAATCATTCATAAGATAATATAAGGTGTTATTTCTCTTACATAACAAATTAGGAGAAATAAAATGGATAATTATTACTGTGATAAGTCATGTGTTTGTCCCTCTCATCCCAAGCCAAAAAAGATTTTATTGGAATGCGGAAAACAGCCTCAGGACGCAAACTTTGAAATAGATGACGGTGAAGTTGAAGAAAACCAATCTTTTGTTTTGGATAGATTGGTTATTGATACCTCTTGCTTACAAAAGCCTTTAGTAAAAATTGACTTTTCAAGTCTTGTTGCATTTAAAGCAGAAGATGATGAAGGCGCTCGTCATGAAATCGAAGTTGAGTTGTTGTTTAAGCTTATAAGAATTTGTAAGGACGGCAAAAGCGATAAAGATTCTGAGGTTGTTCAAACATGGAAATATCTGAAGTCTTTTGAAATTGAAAACAATATTGATGAGGTTGAAATTGAAGTCAGTGAGCCTTTTACTGTAACATTCTGTGACAAAACCTGTCCGGGATGCTGTGAATATAAGATGGTAGTAGAGGGTAAGGACTTTGATGGAGAATTTGATTTTTTGAGAGTTACCAAGCCCGATTTGAGTGCTTTGGCACAAGGTACCCAAGAAGACTAAGTAGATAAATTAAAAAAGATGTCGAATTAATTTTCGACATTTTTACATAAAGCGTTATATCTTAATAAATTCATCCAAAAAACACGATTTATAATCATTATCTATTAGATACGATATAGCTGTATTTAGTTTTTGTTCATAATCAGGCTGATACATATAATAGTCAGGATAAAAATATTGTTCATGTATCATTATTTCGATATGCTGCCTTCCTATATGTTTTGACAAATACGGCATAATATCATTAATATCAAAAGTATTAATCACCATATCAATATTGACAAAATACAAATCACTTGCTTTGTCATAATAAAAACAATCTTTATAAATGCTTTTAAAATCCTGAAATTTTAGATTGTAAGATTCTCTTGGCTTTTCTATAGTACCAAATAATCCCGCTAAGCCTTTTATATTAGAATCATAAAAAGCCGAATTGGCTTGATGAGTAGTAGTGCAGCAATGGATTGTTGTAAACGGATTAAGTACGCCTTGTCCTGCAAACCTTATAATCTCGTTATGGACTTGTTGGCAGTCATTATAAGCTGTATTATAGTCTGAATGTGTATAGACTGTTTGCTCGTTTTTGGAATGAAAAGACAGCTGTAGCCAATCTTTATTGCTTTGCCATTCGGACTTGTATTTGTTGGGCATCTCAGTTAGATTAAACTGCTTATATTCAAAAAAGAGATTTAATTGAACTTTCAAATCAAACTTTTCATGCAGTCTTTTATATAATGCCAAATAACTGTTGTCAAAAATCGAAGTATAATTTTTTTCTTTAATATCTTTTAAGAAGAGTATATTGTCATCTACAGAAAATCTAAAATGCATCTTTTATCCCTTATAAAAAAGGCACTCATTAAAAGTGCCTAAAAAATATATTACTTTAAAAGGTAGCTGTTAACATCGTCAAAGTTGTATTTTGACACCTTTAACATTGTTGCGTATTGTGACGGAGTGAGCTTTGCAATTTTTTTGAACTGAGTGGAAAAATACTGCACCGAATCAAAGCCTAATAATTCAGCAATTTCATTAAATGAGTATTTATTTTCCTCAATTAATTGCTTTGCTTTGGTGATTCGCACTTTTAGAAAATAATTAATCAATGAAGTACCTAGATGTTTTTTAAAGACAGCAGATATATAAGATACGCTGTATCCGACCGACTTAGAAATATCTTTTAGAGTAAGCCTTTTATCCACATTTTCATTAATATACATTACAGCAGACTGCACGATATTGTTTTTGTGAAAACTTGCGGCATTAAAATTTGGCTGTTCGTTATTTTTATTAGATTGTTTTCTTATGATAGAAATCAATAGATTTTCCAATGTGTTTTTTATAAACTGACCTGAGAAGGGAATATTGATTTTGTCGCTTTTTGATAGCGGTGGCATATAATTTTTGCCTGCCATTAAGACAGACCCTTCATTTATTATATTTAAACATACTGTCCTTTTCAGCATCTTCTACATCAATAATCTTATCGACCAATTGATACAGCGGCTCAGATGATGAGCCAAAAGTAATAATAGCCACACTGCAAGGCTTATTATTAGCTGCGATGCTATGGTATTCGTTGGGAGCATGAATTATCAGCTGGTTCTTTTTAAGTATCATTGATTCCTTTTCGGTCTTAACAATAACTTCACCGTTATTAATAAAAACAAGTTCCCAAGGTTCGTGTGTTTCACCCTCATAAGTAAAAGACGGCGAATACAAATAAGCAAAGGTTGTGTAAAAAGCATCAACATTTATTAAGCTTTCGGGGTATGTAGGTTCTAAGATTTTTTCTTTCATTTTTTGTTCACTCATCATAATAATTTATAAAGTTTATCATATATAACTATTATTGTCAATAGATTACATAAAATAATACAAATTTTCTCAAATTTTATGCAAAAAAATACCATTTTATCGCATTTATAATAAGATAATATAAATATTTCGTAAAATAGCCATAACATCTTATAAATTCATTATGCTATACTCTCAAGAGTAATGGGAGAATGGATGGAGTCTTTAAAAATAAAAGCAATTATTTTAAACATAATATAAAAGAAGAATACTCCGTTCTAAAAATTATATGCAAAATATTTTAACAAAACAAAAGAAAAAGTCTGCTTTCAAACGGGGCGAGACTGTATTTTTGATAACACTGTTAGCCATACCTGTTTTACACTGGTTGGTTTTTTGGCTGTATATCAATATAAATTCAATTATTTTAGCGTTTCAAAATGAAAGGGGAGATTGGAGCCTTACTAACTTTGTGCAATTATGGGACCAATTAACATCCCCTTATGGAGACACTGTAGGCTTAGCTTTAAAGAACACTCTTTTTTATTTTCTCAATAATATTTTAGTGATTTTTCCGCTTTCAATATTTATAGCGTTTTTTATCTACAAGCATGTGAAAGGATACAAATTTTATAGAATAGTGTTTTTCTTGCCTGCAATTATTTCAGGTATAGCTATGACTACTGTTTACACATATCTTTTGATGCCTAACGGTCCTTTTGCTGCGATTTTGTCTAATCTAGGCATTAATATTCCAGAACAAGGTTTTTTCAATAATGCGGCAACTGCAACGCCCGCCATTATTGTTTATACAATCTGGACAGGGTTTAGCAGCAATATAATTTTGATAGGCGGCGCAATGAGCCGTATTCCTACTGAGGTATTAGAATCAGCTAAGATAGAAGGCTGCGGACCATTTAGAGAAATATTTAATATCGTATTGCAGTTAACATGGTCAACCTTACAGACAATGATTATCTTTACTATGACGAGTATTTTTATGGCAAGCGGACCTATATTGCTGTTTATGCCTGACGGCGGTTACGAAACCACAACTATAGCATTCTGGATATTCAAGCAAGTTTACGGTTCGGGTGCGTACGGCGGCACTGGTCAATACGGCTTAGTGTCTTGTGCAGGTTTTGTCTTTACTTTGATAGGAGTGCCTTTAATTTTGTTTGTAAGGCGTATCTTTGAAAAAGTGCCTGCAGTAGAGTATTAGGAGTTAAGAGTCATAATGATAAAAACAGACAAAGTTTTGAGAAAAAGATTTAAGATTTCAAAGGAAGACGCTTCTATTTTATACAAAAGAAGCAGAGGCGAAAAGGTAATATATGTAATAGTCTTTTTGATTTTTGCAATATATGCAATTTCGCTTATCTTTCCTTTCTTGTGGCTGTTAATTAATTCTTTTCAAAACAAGATTATATATCAGATAAATATGAGTGAAGGCAATGCCTTTGCTTTTCCCAAAAAATTTGAAATAGCCAATTACATATATGCTTTCAAAGAGCTTAGCTATAACGGCTCTAACATATTTAATATGTTTTTTAATAGTATTTGGTACACAGGTGTTCATATCGGTGGCGGAGTTTTGATGAGTTCTTTTACAGGCTATTGTCTGGCAAAATACAACTTTAAAGGCAAAAATCTTATGCATGCCATAATTATCTTTTCTATGACTATTCCTATCGTAGGAACGACAGGCGCTGCATTTAAATTGATGTCCGACCTCAAGATTTACAACACTCCGTTTTATGTGCTGTTTACAAGTTTGAGCGGTATAGGGCTAAACTTTTTGATAATGTACGGATTTTTCAAAAATATATCATGGAGTTATGCGGAAGCTGCTTTTATAGACGGAGCAAGCCATTATACCGTATTCTTCAAAATTATGCTGCCTATGGCAAAACCCATAGTATTTACACTTTCTATAATGTCAGGAATAACATATTGGAATGAATATATGAATGTTCTGCTGTATTTGCCTGATTATCCGACGATTGCTTCGGGACTTTTCAGTGTTTCAAGAACACTCCCCAGACTTGGAAATACACCGGCGTATTTTGCCGCTTTGGTAATTTCGTTAGTGCCTGTATTGATAATTTTCAGTTTGTTCAGTGATGTTATTATGAAAAACTTTACTGTCGGCGGACTAAAAGGCTAAAAACATTAAAAGATATAAAAGAAAAGGAGAAAAAAGATGATAAAGAAATTAAGCCGTCTGTTTGCGTTGATTTTATGTATTGTAATCGGCAGCACTTTTGTCGGTTGTAATAATCCGGACAGAGGAGACCCTAACTCAGCAGATACACTTGATATCTATGTTTATAATGCTGGATATGGATATCAATGGAGCGTAGATTCAATTAATGCATTTAAGCAAGAGGATTGGGTAAAAGAAAAATATCCCAACTTAAAAATTAATTTTACAAAAAATGAAATAGAAAACTTTGGAGCGACACAATTATCTGCCGGAGCCAAAGCTAATACATTTGATTTGATTTTTGCACCCATTTTGTTTAGTTACTTTGGACCTACAGGACCACTTTTAGAACTTAGCGAAGTTTTTTATGAGAGCACAGTACCCGGAGAGGATATAAAAGTAAAAGATAAGATGCTCAGCTCTTATGTTGCATCCAATATCTATAACGATATTGACGCAACTGAAAAAGACCAATATTATGCAATGAGCTATGCTTCAGGCATGACAGGAATTGTTTATAACGAAAACGTGCTTACAAGTTTGGGACTTAACGTTCCCAATACAACCAATGAGCTTGTATCAATTATGGACACGGTAAGGGCATTAAAGGATAACACACAAGGAAAATATAAGAACGGTTATTCATTCTTAACTTACGGAGCATCCGCTTATGCCAACTATCTTGTTGATACTTGGTGGGCTCAATATGAAGGAGCAAATGAATA
>CALAYY010000096.1 GCA_937895465.1 uncultured Clostridia bacterium
AAACCCCTCCGAGCGTTTGGATGCAGTGTTAGAAATTATGAAAAGCGAAAAACAAAAGATGATAAGCGGTGAATTATATAATGCGGCTGATAAAGACCTGACCAAAGACCGTATTCGAGCCAAAGAGCTGTTGTTTGAATATAACAGCACTTCTCCAAAAGACTTAGATAAAAGAAAAGAAATTATGAATAATTTAATAAACGCTAAGGGCAGTTTTTATATAGAATTTCCTTTTTATTGCGATTATGGCTACAACATAGAAATAGGCGATAATTTTTATGCCAATCACGGCTGTGTGTTTTTGGATGTCAACAAGGTTAAGATAGGGGATAATGTATTATTTGCGCCTTATGTTCAAGTTTATTCTGCAACACATCCCATAGAAGCCGATGTTAGAGCAACAGGACTGGAGCTTGGACTTCCCATAACAATAGGTAATAATGTCTGGATAGGCGGCGGTGCTATTATTTGTCCTGGTGTTAATATCGGAAACAATGTAACAATAGGAGCAGGAAGCGTGGTTACCAAAGATATTCCTGATAATGTTGTAGCAGCAGGCAATCCATGCAAAATTATTAGACATCTTTAAAAATTTTTGCACATAAATATTCATAATGCTATAATAAAAATAATATGGAAAAGATTATAGAATGTGTTCCCAACTTTAGCACATCAGACCCAAAAGTTTTGGATTTATTAAAAGCATGCTTTAAAAAGCATGGTGTATTAATCGGTTATGAATGTGATATAGACCATAACCGTGCTGTGATTACTTGTGCTGGTAACCCCAAAAAAGTAATAAAAGCCGTCTTGCAGGCGGTAGGGGTTGCTGTTCAAAATATTGACCTAAACACTCATACAGGCGCTCATCCCAGAATGGGAGCAGTTGATGTTATACCTTTTATCCCTGTAAAAAACATGACTATGCAAGAAGCAGTTGAGGTTTCAAAAATAGTAGGAAGTAAAATTTCTAAAAAATTTGATGTGCCTGTGTTTTTATACGCTCATTCTGCCTCTAAAGCCAATAGAGTGCAGTTATCCGATGTAAGACGGGGCGGTTTTGAAGGTTTAGTTCAAAAAATGAAAGACCCTGATTGGCAGCCTGATTTTGGCAATAACACCCCACACAAAACAGCAGGAGCAACAGTATGCGGAGCAAGGGATTTTTTATTAGCGTATAATATTAATCTCAATACATCTGATGTAAATATTGCAAAAAAAATCGCTTCTTCTATAAGAGAATCTAATGGGGGATTAAAGGGTGTAAAAGCTCTTGGACTTATGTTAAAAAGCACAGACACAGCACAGGTTTCTATGAATATAACTGATTGTAACTCCATATCTCTTTTTGAAGTCTTTTCAACGGTAAAGCAATTAGCTCATAATCTGGATACATCAATAAAAAACAGCGAGCTTATAGGATATGCACCTATGCACATAATTGCAAAAAGTATGAAACAAGCTGTTGTTTTTGATGAATTTGACAAAAACAGAGTTTTAGAATATACACTTTGGAATAAATAATTTAGGATAATCAAAATATCTTTCTTATTTTTAATCATTTTATCAGTTACTATTAATTAATTTTTAATATAGGACTGATATAATTAATATAATAAAGCGGAGGGAGTTTTTTATGTTCAGAAAAACAATAGGCAAGCCCTTGGAAAAGGTGCTTGATGTAGTAGGCGAAGTATTGGCATTTTTGGTTATTTTACTTTTGGCATTTTCTTTTATTAATGCTGCATTTGGAATAACTGATAATCCTACAGTTTTAAAAATTATAGCTTTTACCCAAACATACGCTGTTATTGGTGTAGTGGCAATAGTAGGACTTGAATTTGTCATAGACAAGGGTTTGATTCTTACTATTATATATCTTGCGCTGGTGGCGGTAGTGGTAATATTCTCTTTCTTGCCCGATGTTCAGGCACAGATAATGAATCAGCTTATAAAATTAAAAGTATAATACTTTGTGAAAAAGAGCAGGTTAAAATACCTGCTCTTTTTATGTGTACCTTTACATATCAAGATTTGAGCATATAACTGATTTTTACAAAGTTTAAGTAGAATTATATGTTTATATGCATATATGCACACATATTACATGCAGGGCAGAGGACAGAGTTATTTTGGTGTTTAACAAGACAGTGCTGTTTAGTCTTGATAATATTTTCAATCCATTAATTTAGCGTTTTGCAGGGTTTATCTCAAATCATTGTAAAATAGGCTGATGAGTGATATAATAATTCCAATATTTTGAAAAGCATGAGGAAATTGTGGCGGCGATAGAACTATACAGCAAAGAAGAATTTTTAGAAGTAAAAAAGCTGCGTAAAAGATATATTTTATTGATAATATTCAGTTTTTTGATTGTAGCGGCAATTGATGCTGTTATTGTTGTTTTTAGGCATAGTCTTGGATTGGGCTTAGCAAAATTTCTAAATATTGCTTTAACTGCCGTTTATTTCTGCGGCTTATGGTTTTTCTTTTCTATAAAGTTCAGACTTACCCGCAAATATTACAAGTTATTAAAAAACATTTTTACAGGACTTAGAGAAAACTACACAGGAAAATTTCTATATTTTGATGATACCAAAACAATAAAAGACGGTGTGGAATTTTATGTTATGATGCTTGAAGAAAAGATGCTCAAAAGGCAAGATATGCCCGAAAGACGGGTATTAATCAGAAAGGATCTTGAACATCCGCCGTTTTGTGAAGGGGATATTATCAGTTATCAATCCCATGCAAGTATATTAATAAACTACAAAATAGTAAAAAAAGCCGAGGTAAAATAATGCGAGCAGTAGTTACGGTTATAGGAAAAGACAAGGTAGGAATAATTGCCAAAGTCAGCAACTATCTTACAGATGTAAGTGCCAATATAGAAGACATAAGCCAAACAGTTTTGCAGGATTATTTTGTTATGATAATGTTAGTTGATATAACAAAATGCAAAAAGAAGATTGCAGAAGTGCAAAAGGACTTTGATTTGATGGGTTCGGAGATCGGAGTTAACGCCCGTATTCAACACGAAGACATTTTTAATTCAATGCATAAGATTTAGGGTGTTTAGATGATTAATAATAACGAGATATTGGAAACAATACAAATGATAGAAAGTCAGCACTTGGATGTTCGCACAATCACTATGGCGATATCCTTGTTTGACTGTATAGGCGAAACACCTAAGAGTACATCACAAAAAGTATATGACAAGATATGCAAGCTTGCCTGTAATCTAGTTAAGACAGGCGAAAGCATTTCAAGTGATTACGGTATTCCTATTGTAAACAAGCGTATATCGGTTACTCCCATAAGCTTTATAGGTGCTAATACTTTGGGTTATGTAGAAATAGCCCAAGCACTTGACCGTGCTGCTAATGTTACAGGCGTGGACTTTTTGGGCGGATATACTGCTTTGGTGCATAAGGGCATGACTTCTCAGGAACGATATTTTATAGAAACCATTCCTGAAGCACTGTCAACAACACAAAAGGTATGCAGTTCTGTCAACGTTGCAAGTACCAAGTCCGGTATCAACATGGATGCGGTCAAAATGATGGGCAAAATTATTAAAGATACCGCAAAGCTAACTGCAGACCGTGACAGCATAGGCTGTGCCAAATTGGTTGTTTTTGCCAATTCGGTAGAAGATAATCCTTTTATGGCAGGCGCATTCAACGGAATAGGCGAAGGAGATGCCGTTATCAATGTAGGCGTAAGCGGACCTGGGGTTGTAAAAGTAGCATTAGAAAAGGTAAGAGGCAGCAATCTTACAGAGGTTGCTGAAACTATAAAGAAAACAGCATTTAAGATAACGCGTGTAGGACAGCTTGTGGCTAAGGAAGCAGCCAAAAGGCTTAATGCCGAATTTGGTATAGTTGACTTATCACTTGCACCCACTCCTGTAGCAGGAGACAGCGTTGCTCAGATTTTGGAAGAAATGGGCTTAGAAAGTGTAGGTGCGCACGGAACTACTGCATGTCTTGCCATACTTAATGACGCAGTCAAAAAAGGCGGCATAATGGCAAGCAGTCATACAGGCGGATTAAGCGGTGCTTTTATTCCTGTAAGCGAAGATGCAGGCATGATAGCCGCTGTAGAAAAAGGTGCATTAAATATAGAAAAGCTAGAAGCAATGACTTGTGTATGCAGTGTAGGGCTTGACATGATAGCAATCCCTGGAGATGTGGACGAAAAGATAATATCAGCCATAATTGCAGACGAATGTGCAATAGGTGTGATTAACAACAAGACAACAGCGGTAAGACTTATTCCGGTAGAAGGAAAAACAATAGGTCAAAGAGCAGAATTTGGCGGTCTTTTAGGCGGCGCACCTATTATGGCGGTTAACAAGTTTAGACCGGACAGTTTTATTGACCGAGGCGGCAGAGTACCTGCGCCCGTTCATTCTAATAAAAACTAAATAAGGATGGTTATAAAATGGAAGGTGTTTTAAAAAGAGAACAAGTTGGTTCCAAATACAAATGGAAATTAGAAGATATGTATGCTAACGATGAGCTGTGGGAAAAAGAGTATAAAGAATTAGCCGATAAGTTAGCAGAGTTTTCAAAATATGCAGGCAAGCTTAATAACGAAAAGGCAATTTTAGATATTTTGAAATTTTCTGACGGCTACAACAATTCGTTAGAACAGCTTTTTGTATATGCTTTTTGCAGAAAGGACGAAAACACAACTAATGACAAGTATGTCACAATGTATAATAAGGTAGCCATGCTTGCCAATCAGGCATCGACTGTTACAAGCTTTATTAATCCTGAATTGTCAGAACTGCCCAAAGAAAAGTTAGAAGAGATTGCGGCTAATCCAAGATTTGTAGATTATAACTATATGTTCAAGCAATTAATCAAAAGAAAAGAACATATTTTGAGCAAAAATGAAGAAAAGCTCTTATCAATGGTAGGGGATTTTGCAGGTGATTTTCAAGATATATTCGGCATGATTGACAATGCAGACTTTATCCCGCCCGAAGTACAAGTAGAAGGCAAACCTGTCAAGGTTACTCACGGCACTTATGGGCTTTTGATGCAGAATAAGGATAAGGATGTAAGAGCAAGAGCATACAAGGCATATTATGCAGAATACAAAAAAGTATTAAACACAATAGGCGCCAATTACTATGCCAATGTAAAAAAGGATGTATTTTATGCCAAGGCAAGAAAATATAATTCTTATCTTGAACAGGCGGTATCTAATGAAGATGTCCCTGTTGATGTATATAATACTTTGATTGCCGCAGTCAATGACAATCTCAAGGCTTTGCACCAATATATTGAGCTTAGAAAAAGAGTGCTGCAAAACCCCGAATATAATATGTATGATATGTATGTTCCCCTTGTAGAAAACGCCAATCTGGCTTTGGAATATGAAGAAGCTGCCAAGCTTGTCAAAGACGGGCTAAAACCTTTGGGCGAAGAATATCAACAGTTATTAAACCGTGCAATAGATACAGGCTGGGTAGATGTGTATGAAACAGCCAATAAAAGAAGCGGTGCATACAGTATAGACGCAATTAAGGCTCATCCTTATGTTTTGCTCAACTATACTAAGACTACACACGATGTATTTACAATAGCTCATGAGCTGGGACATGCAATGCATAGTTATTATTCAGCCAAAAATCAGCCTGCCGCTAAGGCAAGATACGAGATATTTGTGGCTGAAGTTGCTTCTACAGTTAATGAAATGCTGTTGTTACAATATCTTTTGAATAACGAAAAAGACCAATCAATCAAAAAATATCTCTTATCATATAGATTGGATTCTATAAGAACGACTTTGTTCCGTCAGACTCAGTTTGCAGAGTTTGAGAAAAAAGCACATGAAATAGTAGAGCAGGGCGAGCCTTTGACACCCAAGCTCTTAAGCACAGTTTATGGAGATATCAATAAACGCTATTATGGTGAGGCAGTCACCTATGACGATGAGATTGCAACAGAATGGGCAAGAATACCTCATTTTTACCGTTCTTTCTATGTGTACAAATACGCAACAGGCATAACCTCAGCTATTGATATTTCTCAAAGAATACTGTCAGGCGAAAAAGGATTTTTGGAAAAATATATGAATTTCTTGAAAGCCGGCGGTTCTAAGTCGCCTTATGAAATCATGAAAGATTTGGGAGTTGACCTTGCTACACCTGCCCCGTATCAAAAAACTATGGAAGTCTTTAAGACAACGGTGGACGAGTTAGAAAAACTTATATGAAAAAATTAAGAGTAATTGTTTTAGTTCTATTATGTCTTTCGCTTAGCGGCTGTGCTACAGTTGAGTATTTTCATGCGGACAATTTTGACTTTTCAGTTACTCAAGGTTACAGCGTTTAT